>JAGGTW010000050.1 GCA_021163585.1 Desulfurococcales archaeon
CCGTCCACACACACGACTGGTACATCAGGTCTTGCTGCCTTAGCCCCTATAGCAGCGGGTAGGCCGAAGCCCATAGTACCCAGTCCTCCTGACGTAATGAAGGTCCTGGGCATGAGCACCTCGTAGTGAAGTGCTGCCCACATCTGGTGCTGGCCTACGCCTGTAGTTAGTATTCCGTTAGGTGGCATTAAGTCCCTCAAGATTTTCAGTAATTTCCAGGGCTCGAGTCCCCGGCCTTCACGCTCATATACGTGCTTGAATTTTTCCTTCAATTCAAGAACTTTTTTGAGCCAGGGGTACTCACTCCTTCTGGGCACTAGCTCCTTAACGATTCTGATGAGTTCGCGCAGGAAGTCCTTAGCATTCCCTACTATGGATAAGCTTGCTTTTACATTCTTATTTATTTCCGACTCATCTATATCTACGTGGATTATCAGTGCGTCCTTACCGAACTCATCAAACCTGCCTGTGGTTCTGTCCGAAAACCTGACGCCGACAGCTAAGATGACGTCGGCTTCAGTAATTGCCTTACTTGCCTCTGCTCTGCCATGCATTCCTACGGTCCCTAGGCTGAGAGGGTGGTTTTCTGGTATTGCTCCCTTACCCATTAAGGTCGTGGCTACTGGCAACATCAAGTACTCTGCAAGCTCAATAACTTCATTAGAGGCGTTCGCAGCTATCACACCTCCACCGCACAACATAATAGGCCTCTCAGCTCTGAGTAGGACTTCAGCAATTTTCTTAATTTGTAGTAGATTAGGTTTGATCCTAGTACCTCCAGTGTCTGGACTGGTTGGACTTAAGTTGAGTTCCTTAACAACTTCTTTCTGGACATCTGCAGGAAGGTCAATAAGTACGGGCCCGGGCCTACTGCTCAATGCTATACTAAATGCTGTCCTGACAATCCTCGGTATGTCCTTAGCTGACATGACTTGAGCTACGAACTTAGTTATGGGGGTCATGATGCTTGCCGTATCGATTTCTTGGAATGAATTCCTACCTATCATGCTTCTGGGTACCTGTCCTGTTATGGTCACTACAGGCGAGCTATCCATGTACGCTGTAGCTATGCCTGTTACTAGATTAGTTGCTCCCGGACCCGACGTAGCTATACAGACTCCTGCTCTCCTCAAAGCTCTCGCATACCCATCAGCAGCATGTGCTGCTGCCTGCTCGTGCCTCATAAGCACATGCCTGATTCCTGAGTCCGCCAGGACGTCATATAGAGTCAGCACAGCACCTCCAGGGATCCCGAAGATTACATCAACTTTTTCGCGCTTAAGCGCTTCTATTAGAATCTCAGCTCCACTAGGCAAGCCGTACACCCCCTGAGAAAGAGCTCTTGTGTTGTAGTGTCGGGTCCGCAGGATTTGATGTTTTTAGAATACGTACTCTGCTTCTGAAGCGGAATACATATGGTTTAGAACTGGAGCCTGGGTTTTTATTTAGTGTACTCCCTGATGCATCACGCTCACCTATTTTTTATTTAAATGTATTGAATTCCCCGATACATCACCTACACCTCAAGCACTTGTTAAATCGAGTACTAGATAAAAAGCATTTCTATGTCGGTAGATATAGTCAATAGTAGTTGCTGTAAGTTAAGTTATTTTAAGTGTTAACGATTATTAAGTACCTAGGGTCTCGATAATGGACGTGGAAGAGAAAGTAAGCACGGTATTGAGGGATACTGAAGAAGTAATAACTGTAGAGGAGCTCCGGAGCCTTATTGAGACGGGATGTGGTAAGGGCTACCTAGGCTTCGAACCTAGTGGGATATTTCATGTTGGTTGGCTTGTATGGGCCTTTAAGTTTAAGGACTTAGTTGACGTGGGTTTTGACATGTACTTACTGGCTGCTACATGGCATGCATGGATCAACGATAAGTTCGGCGGGGATATGGAGTTGATTAGGGCAGCGGCAAAACATGTTGTAGATGTATTAAATTCGATTGGTCTGGAAGGGAGATTTAAGTTAGTGTATGCTGAAGAGCTGGTAGATCACGCGAAGTATTGGGGTACCTTGCTTAGGTGTGCTAAGGAAGTATCATTAGCTAGGGTTAAGAGGGCTCTGACAATAATGGGCAGGACTGCTGAGGAGGGTGAGACGGACTTCTCTAAACTTATTTACCCGTTAATGCAGGTTACTGACATATTTGAACTTGACCTAGACCTAGCTCTCGGAGGTCTAGACCAGAGGAAAGCCCATATGCTCGCTAGGGACATAGCTGAGAAGCTCGGGAAGAAGAAGGTTGTTGCTGTACACACACCACTAATACCGTCGTTGCTGGGCCCAGGGCGGATGGACGTGGGTATCGCTGCTAGGGACGACCGGCTGGCACAGGTTAAGATGAGTAAGTCTAAGCCTGAGACAGCCATATTCTTAACTGATGGTGATGAGGAGATAAGGAGTAAGATAAGGCGTGCTTACTGCCCTCCACGCGAGGTTCAGGATAACCCCATCTTAAGTATTGCTAAGCACATAATATTCAGGGGAGAGGAGAAGGAGTTCGTTATTAATAGGCCAGCTCAGTACGGTGGATCAGTTACTGTCTGGAGTTACGGAGAGTTAGAGAAGCTCTACGTTGAAGGCAAGATACATCCACTAGACATTAAGAACGCTGTTGCTGAATACCTGATCAGGATCGTGGCTCCTATACGTGAGAGGGTGGGCAAGTCTGAGGAAGTTGGAAAAATAAGGGAGTTTTTACGTAGCCACAAGTAAGCAGCATCTTTCTACTACACCTGCTTCCGCTCATAGTGTTATATTAGATTAATATCTCTACTAGGTAATTTAATTATGTGGGGGATGTGTGTGGAGGTCTATAGAGAGGAGTTCTTAGGTGAGTTTAGGTTTGTTGAGTACAGACCTTTTAGACTGGAGAAACCAGCATACGCCGTTGTTGCACTGCCGGATGCTGGTCTAGTGGGTGTTATTGGTGCCTGGCACATAGTTAAGTCATTAGGGCTTGAAGAGGTTGGAGGCATAGACTCCTACAGCTTCCTGCCACCCGTCATTGTAGTCAGTAACAAGGAGATCAAGTTACCTGTACGTATATTCGCTAAGGACAATCTTTTGTTGATATACAGCGAGTTCATGCTGCCGCAGGCAGGAATGGTTCAGCTTTCAAGGGTACTCTTAAATTATGTTGAAAGGAAGGGTGTCGAGTACGTGATCCTGATGTCCGGCATCCCCATACAGAATAGGTTTGAGGTAGAAAAACTTAGGACTTACTACATAACTACCTCACCTAAAGCTTCTGAACTACTCAAGGATATAGAGGCCATCCCCTTTGAGAATGGATATTTAGTTGGTCCCTACGCCCTGCTGCTCAAGGAATCCGTAAAGTCGAGACTTGACTCAATTATGCTCCTCACGGAGTCATTCCTAGAATTTCCTGACCCTGAAGCATCAGCAAGGAATATTGAGGTTTTCTCAAAAATCACAGGTAAGTCAATAGATGTTAAGGATCTTCTCGAACAGGCTGAGGTAATTAGAATTAGGGCTAGGGACACCATGAAGAATGTAGTGCGTAATCTGGCGCAGATGAGGAAGGAGTATGAGTACACCCCACCACTACATATATGAGGTGGAAAGCGTGTCGGCCGAAGACGAATTCGATAAGCTCTGGAGGAGAATAAAGGAAGTTGAGAGAAGCATCAGGGAGTATGTTGAAGAGGAGTTCAGGAGGGCTTTAGAGGATGTTAGAAATGAGCTAAGATCTATTAATAGGATGCTCATGCCATCATGGTCCCATGAGGGGTACTTAAGGCCTCTCTACACAGTCAAAGACGTCGGGAGCGCCTACATCATATATATAGACCTCCCGAAAGTTGATGAGGGAACCATTGACGTCAGGTTTAAGAATAACTTAGTAATGATTAAGGCTAAGCTTAAGGAGGGACTCAAGATATCTAGCTGGAGCGGGAGGGGAGGCGAGGTTAAGTTCCACGAGTACAGGGAGGTCATCGAGTTACCTGTGAGAATCGATCCCAGTAAGGTGAGGGTTAACGTCAAAAGGAGTAGGGTGCAGATAGTAGTTCATAAATAGTAATTTAGGAGGCGTACACGTATAGAAGGTCGCTACAAGAAATCTTTATGAGTTATGACCTATAACGCCCACTCACTCTCTAGCCACATTAGTACGCGAGGGTATTTTTAAAGGACTGCTTACTCCATACTTGGAATCTGGTGAGTGGTATGTCTAATATTGAAGTAAGTCAGCGTAGGAGTGTGAGGGAGGAGCTCCTAAGATCAGGTGTTAATCCGTACCCTCATACGCCTAGGTACGCTCCGGTACCAGTTAAGGACGTAATTTCTAATCCGCAGGTAGGGTCATTTACAGCTGTTGCTGGTAGAGTTGTGTCAGTCAGAAGGCATGGAAGGCTCGTATTTATTGATGTAATAGATGATGGATATAGATTACAGTGTATGTTGAACAAAGGCATTGTCGGTGATGTGAAGTTTGAGTGGTTCATGAAGTATATCGACCTCGGTGACTTCATAAATGTATTCGGTGAGTTAATCTACACTAAGAGGGGTGAGCTGACGCTGAGTATAAGGGACTATCAATTACTTGCTAAGGCACTGAGATCACCGCCAGTTAAGTGGGGTCACAGACTACTTGACCCTGAGGTTAGGTACAGGAAGCGTTACCTGGACGTAATGATGACCCCCGACGTCAGAAGGATCTTTGAAATAAGGTTTAGGACTATTCAAGAAATAAGGAAGTTCATGTGGGATAGGGGGTACATTGAAGTTGAAACACCTGTCCTGCAGCCAGTATATGGTGGCGCTGCTGCCAGGCCGTTTAAGACTCATATATGGGCTATAGATGAGGACTGGTACTTAAGGATTAGTCTGGAGCTTTACTTAAAGAGACTTATAGTAGCTGGGTTCAATAAGGTGTTTGAGATAGGAAAGAATTTCAGGAACGAAGATATTGACGTTCTACATAACCCTGAGTTCACTATGATGGAGTCCTACGAGGCCTACGCTGACTACAATGCCATAATGAGGCTGACAGAGGATCTTGTCAGTACTGTAGCTAAGAAAGTCTTAGGAACTACGTTGATTGAGTACCCTATTAATGGCGAGAAGGTGAGAATCGACCTGAGCCCTCCCTACAGGCGTGTGAGGCTGGTGGATGGGTTAAGGGAGTTTGCTGGAGTTGATGTAGATGAGATGAGTGATGATGGTATTAAGGAATTGCTTAGACAGCATAAGATAACTCTGAGCGGCGGTTATGATAGGGGGAGAGCTATAGTTAAGTTGTTCGACAGACTGGTAGGGAGGGAGCACTTAATACAGCCTACATTCGTTATTGACTTCCCAGCCTCATCATCACCGCTGACGAAGCCCCACAGAAACGATCCCGGGTATGCTGAGAGGTTCGAGCTCTATATTGCTGGTATCGAACTAGCTAATGCATATACAGAATTAAATGACCCTGTGCTTCAAGAGGACTACTTCAGGAAAGAGGAGGAGCGCCGTAAGGCGGGCGACTTAGAGGCCCACCCTTATGACTGGGACTTCGTTGAGGCGTTAGAGTACGGTATGCCACCGACCGGAGGTCTCGGTGTGGGGATAGACAGGTTGGTATTGATACTTACTGGCTCGACCTCGATTAAGGAGGTGATACTTTTCCCGATGCTTAAGAAGAGCGAAACATCTTCTTCGAGGCAGGTATGACATACCCGGGATTTTCATAAGCACCAACAAGAACTATGTAATATCTGTCGGGTAGTACTTCCTCCAAAATACCCTTAACTATTACCTCACCGCCTAAGTACATTAGGTATGAGAAAAGACCCTCATAACTCACTACGTACTTTACTGAGCTGTACTCAATAAATCTGCTACAGCCTATTATTCTTAAGTCAGCAACCCTATCTACTGAGGCTGTGGATGGGTAATAGAGCGCTGCGCATTCTCCATGTCTTAATACTAGCCTTGCCTCTACCTGTGCAATCGGTACGTAGATTTTAAAGCCATACCTTTCCTTTGATGTATTATTAACGAATGATATGTTTACCTCGGTACCGTCGATGCGTATGTACCTGTGCGGGGGCTGAATTTCACGTAAAATACCTAGAGGTAATCCATAAATCCTAGACTGCCTCTTAAGCCTTCCCTGAAGTACGGCATCAATACGCTTTTCTGTGTGTGCCTTAAGACCCTCAACTACTTCAATAGATTCCTTACAGCCATACACGATCATGTCTATGTCAGATATATCGGGATTATGTATTCCGGGCAGTATGGAGCCGTCTATACCTAAACTACTACTGCATATAGCCGTGTACTGCCTCAGCAGGTCAATAAGTTTTAGTACCCTAGCTTCTAGCTTGTCTCCAGCTCTGCACAATATGTTTCTCAGCCTCACTTCAGGTAGGTAGTGGTAGTGTATGTTACTCAACTTAATCACGGGTAATTCAGTGCCTAGTACCTCATCTTTGACTTTCTCCTGCAGGTCTCTGGTGCTGTCCTTTACATTTCTGACACCGTAGTTACGAATTATGCGCCTGTAGTATGTTCTCCCCCTGCGCCAGTATGTTGGTGTGTCTGTGGGGGTGTACTTTAGGTAAGCTACGACAGCGTTGGGAGGGTGAAGATTACCTACAACCATGTAGATGTTTCCTGAGCGATCTTCTACCTGATCATGATCTAGGAACGGTCTGTCAGGCGGTTTGCTATTAATCATCATGTTCATTCCGCTCGTGCTTCATCATCTTTTCCAGTAACTTTAGTATGTTAACAGTAATAAATCCCTATTAACTGAATCTACGGTGGAGTAATTGCGGGTAGGACTGTTTGGTTACGGCGCCATCAACAGGTTGGTTGCTAGAGTAGTGCTGGAGAGGGGCTGGGAGATAGTTGGTGTTGTTGATAAGGACCCGAAAATTCTGGGTGAAGATGCAGGTACGCTTGCTGGGCTCGGGACCTTAGGGGTCAGGGTGAGTA
>JAGGTW010000072.1 GCA_021163585.1 Desulfurococcales archaeon
ATAGTCGAAGCAATTCTGCAGAATCCCTCTAATGGTAAGAGTTTAGGTACTGAATTAATAGTTGACACAGGTTTTCAAGGCGGTGTTCTAATACCCCTCCGCACGTACTTAAGCTTGAGCCTCAATCTTCACGAAGAACCTAAGGTCATAGCTAAAAGTGCGGTAGGGGGTGAGGTCGAGCTTAGAGTTTCGAGAGTAGTGGTTAAGATAGGGAACACTAACGTATCGTGTAGAGCATATACAGCATTAAATGTTAGGAAATCCTTGTTAGGAAGGGAGGTACTCAAAAAATTAGGGCTCCTCTATAATCCGCCAGAGACTCTGAAAGTAGGGCTGTGATTAATCACTCACTAGCTGAGAAAATACTTATGATTCCAACTTACCGGTTATTCCTATAGTGGAAGCTTCTAGAAAATGATGTGGGTAGGCGTCGCTGATCAGTGATGACGGGACCTTAGCTGAATCCCATTCCTCACATAATTATGAAGAGAGCTATAGCTAGTATGAACAGCACTAACCAAGTACCTATTGATGTCCTAAATATCTTTGAGCCATCTAGAGGAGGGAATGGGAGTAAGTTAAAGAATGCAAGCCATGCATTAACGCTCCCAACAAACTTTATGTAGAAGTTCAGAGGAACACCTATGAAATTCCCTGCTATCAGCGATGCAATAGCTACTGCTATATTGGCCAGCGGGCCTGCAGCAGCTATCTTATATTCACGCCTGACGTAAGCGAGGTCGTAGACTCCGTAAGAGGCAATAACTACGGCTCCGGGCGCCGCAATCACGAATGGATTACCGAATACTTTAGCCGTAATTAAGGATATTACAAGGGCCGCTGCCAGACCCGTATACCATGCCTTATACCTCGCGACCATTCCGTACTTAATAGCTAGGTATCGGTGGGCGAGTTCATGAAATACGAAACCCGTTCCAACAGCAATTAATGACGCAGTAAATCCGGTTAAGCTCCCTCTGAGAATGTAGCCCGCACCGAACGCAATGCTCAGTACGAGCCAGGAAAGAATGAGGTCAGCAGCCTCAGCCCGTCTTGAGATGAGCCCGCGGCTCAGGTATGTCCTCCTCCAAGTCATGCTTAAGTACACCACCTCAGCACCTTAAGTACTTAAACTACCTTAATATCTCTTCTCAGGAATACATCTTGGTGAGTTAATTGAATTGCTTTACTACCCGAAGACTTCTCAGTCAGTGGGTTAAGTCCCCTGAATTTAGAGGGGCCGACTTGCTCATAGCATCAGCCTGCCTGCCCTTCGTGAATAAGCAATTATTCGATGAGCTATCCAATGGTAGGGTGACACTGCTCGCATGCCCTGAGGAGGAAGGAGGTATGCACTACGGGAAGATAGCGGCCATCATAAGATCTGCGAGGCCACGCACAATAACGGTGGTTACGGTTGACGGTAGCCCGCATTGCTTTATGCTGCACGCCAGCCTAAACACTGCTGAGTACATACTGGGTACTGAGCTAAGTAAGCGGCACTTCGTAGTAGTTGACGGAAAGGAGCTAGTTGAAGTATCTGACGATGCCGTGAGATTCACCAGGTACCTGTCACTAGTTGATAAAGTCCTCAACAAACATCCTGAGATCCTCAATGAATTAAGCAAGCACAGTCTAGAGTACAAGCTACTGAAAAGGAGGTCAGGCGCTTAAGTAAAATACTTGGTGCTTCAGCCGCCTCCTTTCACATGTAGCTACTTTAAAGTATATTGAAGTAGATATTGAAGCTTCTGATTATAAACCAATTACTAAACTACTCTGTGGGTGCGGGCATGGTCGGTAAGCTACCCCCGTCGATGCTGACTGAGTACATATTCAGCAGGGTAGGGGTGAGGGACCCAGCCGTAATCGTTGGTCCTTCACTGGGTGAGGACTCAGCCGTAATTGACTTAGGTGATGGGAGAGTCCTAGTCGCTCACGTAGACCCGATAACTGGCGCTGTAGAATTTCTCGGGTGGCTGGCAGTGCACATAACCAGCAACGACGTCGCAGTAACTGGTGCTAGGCCTCGGTGGCTCCTCACGGTCCTCTACCTGCCTGAGGGTTCTGGAACTGACTTAGTGAATGACTTGACAGCACAGGTAGATTCAGCAGCTAAGGAAGTAGGTGCTATGGTGGTGGGCGGGCACTCAGAGTTTACTCCAGGGTTAGACAGGCCGCTCATCTCCATGACAGCAATCGGAATTACTGAGAAAGATAAGTTTGTAAGGACAGGCGGTGCCTGCGTAGGTGACGCAGTATTAATGACTAAAGTAGCTGCTGTGGAGGGGACAGCCATACTCTCGACCGACTTCAAGGACGTACTAGTCAATAAGGGAGTGCCCGAGGAGGTTCTGGAGCGTGGCAGAGAATTCATTAAGTCCGTCAGTGTGGTTAAGGAGGCGCTTACACTGGCTGAAGCTGGTTTAGCGACATCAATGCACGACCCTACGGAAGGTGGTTTAATGGGTGGTTTAACAGAGATCGCGTATGCCTCTAAGAGGACCATAGAGGTCTGGGAGGATAGAGTACCTGTAGCTGAGGAGACGAGAATTATATGTGAATCACTGGGTATCGACGTACTTAAGCTGATTAGCTCAGGTGTTTTAGTTGCTACAGTTCCAGGGGACAGGGCTGATAAGGCCCTGAGGTTGCTTCAATCTAGGGGAATTAAAGCTTCGATCATAGGTAAGGTACGTGACTTTATGGGTGACCTCGTAGTACTGCACAGAAGAAATGGGAGTGTTGAGAAGTTCGGTGATGTACTTGTTGAGGACGAGTTAGTCAGGATGTGGAATGAATATAAGACTTCTTAACAATTGAGGTGCCTGAACGTGAGTAGTAAGTACATGTTGTTCGCCCGCTGCATACCTAGTGGAGAGTGTCTTAAGTGCCCATTTAAGGGGAAGTCAGTAACCTACGGTCCCTTCAAGTCACGGAGGCGCGGCATGTCGGTAGGGATCAATCTCTACCCTGGCGAGAAGGTATGTAGCTTTAACTGCGTTTACTGTTTTAGAGGAAGCACTGCAGTAAAAACCCTGGAGCCTACTGTAGATACTTACAGAATAAGTGCTGAAGTACTTCGGAAGGCTCTTGAGGAAGCTCTTAGGAATGTTGGCGAGCTTGACGCAGTAGACTTCTCAGGTAGTGGTGAGCCGACACTTCATCCTAAGTTCAGTGAATTTATTGATGTGGTCAGGGACTTCACTAGAGAATTAAATTTAGATGTCAGTGTAGGTGTATTCACCAACTCAACAACGCTCGACAGGGAGGACGTGGTTAGAGCTTTAAGGAAGCTGGACTACGTTGAGGCTAAGCTCGATACTGTGGTTGAGTGGAAGTTTAAGGTAATTAACAGGCCCTATAAAACATTGAGGATAAGTGATATTGTTGATAATTTAGTACGCTTCAGAAGAATATTTAGTGGCACGCTAGCTGTTCAGGTAATGCTGCTTAGGTACCTCAGGGTGAGCAACTATACTGTACAAGATGCTGAACTACTTGCTAACACACTACTTAAGATTAAGCCTGATGTTGTCCACATCTACACCGTCTACAGGCTACCTAGGTTAAGCAGTGTGCTTAGGGTTGACGAGGAAAGCATGATCAAGTACGCAAGGGTACTGGAGGAGAAGGGCTTAAATGTTGAGGTATTCACACGCTAGCCCATATCAGCGGGCACTGGGGTGTCTTCTATGGGAGTAGGCGTCAACGTATTGGAGCCTGTCCCTAAGGAAAAGAAGATCTACAGGGGCATCGACGTATTTTTGATTTGGGCTGGGGGGAACACTTGCTTAGCAACAATATTTACTGGCGGGCTGATAGCCCCTGAACTAGGAATACTTAATTCAGTACTAGTAATACTCCTTGCTGCAACAGTAGGCGGGCTCCTCCTAGGGTTAGTAGCTGTCATAGGTGCTAGGAAGGGCCTCCCTACCATGGTTCTGACGCGTAGGGTAGTAGGTACTAAGGCCTCTTATGCCGCATCGATCCTCAACGCACTCCAGCTCGTCGGGTGGGCCTCAATACTGCTCTACGTTAGTGCGGAAGCCATAGCTATAGCATGTAGGAGCTTAGGGCTAGCTGGTATTTTAGCTGACCCAGTACTCTGGGTGGTAGTTATAGGTGTTATTGAAGCAGCCTACACAGCTATAGGACCTGAGAAGTGGGTCTGGTGCCAGAGAATAGCCGTCACCACCTTACTTATAGTCCTAGTATATGAGACATGCGCACTCGTAAGCTACTGCTTAAGTACACCGACAGCATTGACTATGCCTAAGAACGTGTCTGGCAGTGCTTTGCTGTGGGGCTTCGACATGGTGCTAGCTACAGCTGTCTCATGGGCTCCGCTAGTTGCTGACTACGCTAGGTTCTCAATTAATGAGGGAGGGGCTATGCTAGGTACTTGGTGGGGGTACGGAGTAACGAGCTACATACTGTACTCAATAGGTGCCCTAGCAGCAGTAGCTACCAGTGCCTACTTAGGTGACCCAACCCAAGTACTGCTTAAGCTAGGGTTGAGTACCACACTACTGTTCTTTGTGAGCGTCAGTGCAGTAACAACAAACCTACTAAACATATACTCAGCTGTAGTGTCAACCATGAACGTATTCCCGAAACTCAGGTACATCCCCTTAGTATGTCTTTACGGCGGCTTAACGACCGCACTAGCCGTGGTTCCCGTGCTGGTACTTAACTTCGAGTTCTTCCTAACTTACATAGGGGTAGTCTTCGTGCCCCTGACCACTACCTTAATAATGCACTACCTAATGCCTAGCGACAGAAGACCCCACACTATAGGGCTGGTGAGCTGGGTAGTTGGTGCTGCAGTAGGACTGCTAACCTCAATAACCTATGGATATGCGGCAACAATAACCTCGCTTGCTGTAACAGCTACACTCTATGCTGTACTAGCGGCTGCTTTCAAGAAGTAACTAAGTAATACATGACCCCAGTACTGAACCCTTAATAACTCCCTTACTTACAGCTTCATTACACGCTCTTCTTAATTCACTAGCTCTTTCCTCTGGAATGCCATCGTACGTGAAGTCCCAAGTACCTAACTCAATACCTCCTGCATACTTTAATTTATTCTCCGCCTCTAAGAGGGGATAGAACTCTACATGAAGATGGAAGTACTCGTAACTTCCCTTAACAGGTGCTTGATAAATAAACATTACATAAGGCATTGACTTATTGAATAGCGTATTAAGCACGCCAGTCACTACCCTCAGTACATCAGCTAGTAAGTCCACCTCACTACTGCTTAACTCTGTAAGCAGACCAACATGCCGGAAAGGATATATGTGGATTTCGTACGGCCAGTTAGCATAGAAGGGAAGAAAAGCAACAAAACCACTATTTCGGTAAAAAATTCTTAAACCCTCTCTTAACTCCTCACTCAGTATTTTACAGAAGAGACACTCCCTACTCCTCATGTAGTAGGCTCTGGCGTTCTCAAGCTTAATCCTAACCTTAAGTGGTATGTGCGGTAGTGCGTAAACTTGATTATGCGGATGACTTAAACTA
>JAGGTW010000104.1 GCA_021163585.1 Desulfurococcales archaeon
CCGTAGAGGAGGGTTCCGTCGATTATAAAGAGCTTATTAGAGAATTAAATAAGGAGTTAAGCCAGAATAACTTGATCCCTGGTGTTGAATAGTGGCTCAGAACACAATATCACTGGGTGTAATACACACAGACCTAGGCACCAGTACGAAGGAATACTTAGTAACACTCTCATCAACATTAAACAGCCTCAGCGAAACTAAAGTAGATGCTGTTTTAGTGTCTACTCCCGTGAATCCTATACGGGACGTTTTAATAGGTAAGAGAAAGTATGGAAGTTACAGACACTACTTGGGTAGCTTGCTGACAAGGCTCGGGAACCTAGCCCTTAAGACCAGGAAGCACATAATACTGTCTCCCATACTGCGGAGAGCTGGTAATAAGCTGTACATGATGAGTGCTATACTGCCACCGATCGGGGGACCCATTATTAAGGGAAGGAAGTTAAAGCCTGTTAATGATGTCATTAGTGGCGGGACAGACCTAGACTTAATAACTATTAATGACGTGAACTTGTGTATTCTAATACTAGACGACATAGAGGTGCCTGAGATATGCAGGCTCTGCTTCTATAAAGGATGCGATGCATTCATATCGATACAACCACCAATTCTCACTGAGAGATCTCCTGATCTAACCATAGCTATATCTGCTGTCCGAGCTAAGGAGAATTCGACACCTGTAATCAGTATTGGTGGTTATGTCGCTGAGGCTATACACCAGCCAACTTTCATCGTCAGAAAAGACGGCGGTATCGCAGATGAGATTTCATCCTTCGAACCTAACGTATTTGAAATTGAGATACCCAAACTAGATAGAGTAGAGAAGAAAACCATGACTAAGCTCTATTCAAAAATTCTTAAAGAAGTGGTGAGGTAGCCAGTAAGCAAAATAGAGCCATGAGCGTATGAGAAGCTAAACTAGTTGGCAGTTCATCAATACATATTCTACTTAAATTGGGTGTGAGTTTAAGTAGAAAATAAAACTGAATTTACTTAAAACCAGTTCTTTTAAGCAGGTCGGCCCATACAGCGTCTACATATTCTTGCAGCTTCTCGATTACGTGCTTATTCTCCGGGCGTAGCAGGTGCCTGAATCTTCCCTGAACTTTTATAAATTCTTCTACGGGCTTCTTTAGTTGCGGGTTCTTAGCTATTGCTAAACTCCTATCCGTTAATCTCCACTCTCCATTCTCACACTCCCATAGAGGAAAGTAGCACGTATCAACAGCAACCTTAGCTATCTCCATAGTTAAGCTTGGATCATGCCGCCAACCTCTCGGACATGGGGAAAGGACATGCAGAAACTTAGGTCCTTCAATACTTAATGCCTTCTTTGCTTTTCTCATCAGGTCCATCCAGTGAGCTGGTGTGGCTGTTGCTACATACGGTGCCTTATGAGCTACAACTATGTCAGCTATGGGTTTCTTATGCTGAGGTTTTCCTGGAATGACGTTACCAGCTGGGCTCGTGGTTGTTGCCGCACCCATCGGTGTTCCGCCACTCCTCTGGATACCTGTGTTCATGTATGCCTCGTTATCGTAGAGTACATAGAGGAAGTCATGTCCTCTCTCTATAGCTCCACTTAGTGCTTGAAGTCCTATGTCATAGGTCCCGCCATCACCCGCGAACGCTATTATGTTAACTTTATTGTTTTTGATCACTCCCCTCCTCCTTAGTGCTTTAATAGCAGCATCGATGCCTGCTGCTGTAGATGCTGCATTTTCGAAGGCGTTGTGCACCCACGGAACTCTCCATGAAGTGTATGGGTATATGGTTGTAGCTACTTCTAAGCATCCTGTTGCATTAGCTACTATGACAGGTCCCTCAACAACTGACAGTATCAGCTTAACTATTACAGGTGCTGCACAGCCAGCACATAATCTGTGGCCGGGCAGTAGCTTGGGTTCTTTCTTAGCTATCTCCCTTATGTTGATGACCGAACTCATTCTCTCACCCCTACATAATTAATTAGTTGTTTAACACGTCCTGTTTCGGCAATATCGAGTAATTCTAGGAATATCTTCCTGGCAACTGCTGGCGGCAAGTCCCTCCCACCTAGTCCGTAAATGTAGTTAAGTATGATGGGCTTTTCTGGCGAATCATAGAAAGCTGACCTCACCTCCATAAACAGAGGTCCTCCACGAGCGCCGTACGAGATCGCCCTATCCATGACACACACTACTTTCACGTTACTTAATTTTTCAACCACGTCCTCAACTGGGAACGGTCTGAAGGCCCTTATTCTCAGCACACCTACTTTATAGCCTTCTCTCCTCAGCTCTCTCGCTACATACCTGACGGTGCCAGCAGCTGAACCTAGTAGAACTACTGCGGCTTCAGCGTCATCGAGCCCGTAAGCTACTGTGAGTCCGTTTCCGTACTTTCTGCCACTTAATCTGGCGTACTCCTCATTCACCTCCTTAATAACTTCCTTAGCTTTCTCCATGGCCTCGACCTGAGGCATTTTATGCTCAAAGTAGTAGTCTGGTAAGGCAAGCGGCCCTAAGGTTATCGGTGTCTCACCGTCAAGTACCAGCGGTACCTCCTTGTCACCGAGATAGGGTACCTTAATTTTAATAGGGTCTCTAGTACCCACGAACTTCTTAACTACCTCATCAGGAAGTATGCGCACGTCCTGTAATGTGTGACTCAAGAAGAACCCGTCTAGATTAACCATGACTGGCAGTAACACATCAGGGTGCTCTGCTATCCTGAATGCCTGTATGACGGTATCGTACGCCTCCTGAGAATCCTCTACATATAATTGAACCCACCCTGAGTCTCTCGCACCCATTGCATCGCTGTGGTCGCAGTGGATATTTATCGGTGCTGAGAGAGCTCTGTTAACGACTGCCATCACTATCGGGAGCCTCAACCCTGCCGCAATATAGAGTATCTCCCACATTAACGCTAAACCCTGTGATGCTGTAGCTGTAAATGCCCTCGCCCCCACAGCCGCCGCACCTACACACGCACTCAGTGCTGAGTGCTCACTCTCTACAGGAACGAACTCTGTATTTACTTCTCCATTAGCTACAAACTCCGAAAACTCCTCAACAATTATTGTCTGCGGCGTAATAGGGTACGCAGCTACAACATCGACATTGCACTGCTTCACAGCCCAAGCAACAGCTTCATTACCGTTTAAACCCATTACAATTTCTTGAGTTCTTTCAGCCGCCATAGCATTCACCTCTCAGGAACCATTGAAATAGCTTTAACAGGACACTCCCGGGCACATATTCCACAACCCTTACAGAAGTCGTAGTTCACTGAAACCTTCTCCCCATCCCACACTACTGACATCTCAGGGCAGTAGATCCAGCACAACAGGCACTTAACGCATTTCTCCTGATTTATTACTGGCCTGAATGTTCTCCAGTCACCTGTCTTGAATTCCGTTGAGAACTTCAGAGGTACTGTACCTAATGGGAGTGCACGCCAGCCCCTGAGTTCACTCACTTCTTAGTCACCTCCTTCGTTTCTTCGTACGCTTCCTTAATAACCTCAATATTTTTCTCGGCTATGGGGCCCCTGAAGCGCTCTTTAACAACCTCAAATATAGTTTCAAGCTTTACCAGCGGGACTGCCTTCACTAGCGCGCCCAGCATTGCAGTGTTAGTTATTCCTCTTCCTAAAGTCTTGATAGCTATTTCAGTAGCAGAGACTACGTATGTTTTATAGTCCCTTAAGTCCGCGCCCACCAGCTGAGATAGCTCCTTTACATCGCTGCTCTTATAGTTGAGTACCAGCAAGCCGCCCTTTTTTAGACCTCCGAGAACGTCTATGGCACCAAGTAATGTCGGATCTAGTACTATAACTGTGTCCGGTTCGTATATCCCTGAATGAACTTCTATGGCTTCATCACTAATTCTAGTAAAAGCCATTATTGGCGCACCCATACGCTCAGGCCCGAACGTAGGGAAGGACTGCGCGTGCTTGCCCTCCCTAATAGCTGCCTCAGCTAAAATGTTGCTCGCTGTCCAAACACCCTGACCTCCTCTGCCATGCCATCTTATTTCTATGTTCGACAATGTGGGTTTCACCATTAGTGAATACCACGCTAAAAATTAATGTTTTCCCTTGTGCGGGGCGCATTACCACCCCCTCCAAATATAAATTTTATAAAAATGTAGCACTGATATTAGCGGTGAGGCATGCATGAGTACCAGCGATACGCAAAGAGCAATTAAGGTTAGGGTAAAGTCCTTTGCTGACTTGGCTAGGATGGCTGCATCCAGCATAGCGCTTGGACAGGCAACATACATTATAAGGTACGTTGAGGGCAGTAATACGATATACGGTATCATGGCAGTGTTCAGGGACTACTATAAACTCTACGGCATCCCCCTGTTTTACTACTATGTAGATTCAGAAGGAAAAATACCTGAGGATAAGAACTACGTACTCATAAAAACAGACGCTTCTGGTGAGTTAATCGAGTTCTCAAGGGGGTCTAAGGCCGGGTACATAGTAATACCCATAATAAACCTGTATGAGCCGCCTGACTTCATTAAGTAACTTAAAGCAGATGTCGCTACAACATATAATAGGCCTGTAGAATGAAGATATTAGTGTGATGAGGCCGACGTAGCCTGAAGCTCCAGTAACTCGTGATGACGGGTTGATTGCCTGAACATAAAATTAATTTTAATTATAGTGTCAATTGTGTAACTGAAGCATTGCTTAAGGCTTAAAAACCCTAATTTTCTAATTCTTCGAGGAAGGGCCCGTAGCTCAGCCAGGTAGAGCGGCGGATCCTTGCCGAAGGAGGCCGAGGCTCTTAACCCGTAGGTCCCGGGTTCAAATCCCGGCGGGCCCGCCACACCACTCACTACGAGTACCGGGCTACATTCTTTAAACCAACGCAGCATTACCTGGAGCTGAAGGGAGATTGTTCTGTCAGAAACACGAGCCCTCATCACTTAGTCAGACGGCTACCTTACTTCATCCGTAATACTTACTGCCTTAAGTACTTAATAACATGTTCTGCTTATTCATGACCTCAACTGGTATTATTGGTGTACTGCAGCGCAATTAAGTAACTTATTCAATAATTCACTTTAGTCTTATTAGGTTCCCTATATATGTGGCGAAGTCATATTGAGGTTTGGTGTGGGGAATGATCAGAGGAAGTATTATGCTTGCTAACATCTACCACCTGCTCTCACCGGTGAGAGTAGCTGTTCTGCGTGACTTAGGTAGAGTGAGGACTGAGGGTGGTTGGGAGGTTTTTAGTCGTGGCGAGGAGGCTTTCCTGCCATTATGGCTTGCTAAGGAGCTTGAAAGAAAAGGGTTTGTTGAAATAAGGGAGACCCCCTTAACCGAGGTAGATATGGCGAAGTACTTGATAGTAGAGAGGAGTCATCCCAGAGGCAAGTTCCAGAGCCTGAAGGAGAGGTTTTATCTGGAGGCTAGGGAACTTTATAGAAAACTGAAGGCTAAGATTGAAGAGAGGAGAATGAGTGCCAAGGAACTGCTGGCATCAATAAAGGTTGAGGCAGACCTTCAAGACATCGTCAATATCAGAGTGAGCAAAATAATCCAGGTGGCCTTACTTGGTGGCAAACTAGAGGACTTTGAGGAGCAGCTACTGCTGGAGGAGAAAGTATTGTTTAATTGTGCTAAGAACTTGGTTGATTCCTGGGTCAGGGAGGTTCTAGGTGATGTACGGCACGAACAGTGACCTATTGAATCTCGAGCAAAAAGAAGATAAAATTCAGTCACTGCAGTTACTGTTTACTGACTTCTTAAGAACGTACAAAGATTCTAAGGGAGATTTCAAGTACAGAAACAGAATACATGAAATGATAATCAAGGAACGTAAGTCACTACCCGTAGATTATGAAGACCTCATTAACTTTGACCCATACTTAATTGACGTATTAGAAGAGGATCCTGAAGTTGCATTACGGGCCTTCTCAGAAAGTATTAAAGAATTAGTCAGTCAAGTAAATCCTGACTATGCACAGAGAGTCCACCGCTTCTACCCTAGACTCAATGGGTGGATAAGAACTACTCCGATTAGAGGGATTCGCAGCGACCACATAAATAAGCTTGTACTTATTGAAGGCATTATCGTGAGGGCAACTCCGCCTCGCGAAAAGTTGTTTAAGGCTGTATATTTGCACACATTACCAAGTGGGGAACAGCATGAATTTGAGTGGCCACCAGGCCCTGGCGAAGAGTTAGGGGATGAGTTGGAGAAGCCTACATATTGCCCTATGTGCATCAGCTCCCTTGAGGAAGAAGGAGCAGGTAGGGGTAGGTTAGTAAGGGGTAGTTTTAAGCTACTTATAGAGAAGTCTAAGTACAGGGACTGGCAGCTAATAGTAGTGCAGGAGAGACCTGAGGAAGTTCCTGCAGGACAGATCCCACGTTCCATCGAGGTTGTCTTAACTGATGATATAGTCGATATAGCCAGGCCTGGAGATAGAGTATCAGTCGGAGGTATTGTGAGGCTTTCTAGAGGTTCTAGAAGAAGTACTAAGCCTGTATTCTCCGTATTTATTGAGGCGAATAACCTCATAGTTGCACAGAGATTCTTAGAGGAACTAAAGCTCAGCCCTGAAGATGAAGAGAAGATAAGAGAGTTAAGTAGGGATCCACTAATAAGAAGGAAGATAATAGCGAGTATTGCACCAACTATCTATGGAATGTGGGACATTAAGGAGGCTGTTGCTCTGCTACTCTTCGGCGGCGTACCTAAAATAGCACCTGACGGAACGAAAATAAGAGGAGACATTCATGTACTCCTCCTCGGAGATCCAGGAACAGCTAAGAGTTTATGTTATAGTGAGCCCATACTGCTCTTCAATAAATCAAGTAAAATAAAGTTCGAACCCATCGGAGGGGTAGTTGACGAGTACATGAGTAAGTATAGAAGCCACGTAAGAAAATCGGGTGACACCGAGGTACTTAACCTTAATGAAATAGGTGAGGAGTTATACACGGTATCTATCTCACCGCTGACTCTACGGCCAGAGGTTAAAAGAGTAAGGGCTTTAATTAGGCACAAAGCACCTCGCGAAGTACTAGTCATCAAAACAAAAACAGGGCGTACGGTAGCAATTACTGAAGATCATAGCTTAGTTGCATTTAACGGTGAAGAACTTAAGCCCGTAAAACCTAGCGAAGCATTTGAGAATAAGCTCTTAATACCGATACTTAAGCGTGTGCCACTGCCAACTAATTACCTACCTACACAAGAAGTCCCAGTAGGTAAGAGAAGAGTTACTTTAGACAATGAATTCGGATACCTGATAGGGTACTTCATAGGAGACGGAACAATAGCCAAAACATCATCAGGGGAAAGAATGGAAATCGTGACTTCAGATCGTAATATAGCTATAAAGCTCGCTAAATGCATAGAAAGTAAGTTTAGTGTAAGAGCTAAGGTATACGCCAAAAAATCGCCTAAGAGACCATTATGGAGAGTTGTAGTTGATGATATAGAAACTGTTGAGTGGTTCAAGAATAATCTATACGCTGATATTACGCATGTAGGAAAGAAAGGATATCTCACTAGGCATAAAATAATACCTGAGTTTACGTATAATACACCCGCAGATTTCATATCGGGAGTGATATCTGGCCTGATAGACAGTGACGGAACAGTTATACCGCCAAAGATTAAAAACGGGAAGAAATGGGGTGGAGAGGTTTCAATTACAGTTACGAGCAACAGATTAGCTCAAGGCATATCCCTCTTGTTAACACTTCTAGGAATCACACATACTATAAGACATAAAACGACAACCTATAATGGACGTAAATTAACATATTATACTATATTCATCTCGGACGTCAGGATAAAGAATGCGGTTAAACTGGAGGGCATGCGTAAGGCATCTATTATAGAGAGATATGCCGGGGCTTCAATCAGTATCGTAGATAAAGTCCCTGTACCTACATACGTTTCATCCCTAACGAGCATGCTGGGCATGAACAGACGTGATCATCCGCTTCGTAACCTCGCTGCTGAAATAAGAGGTAAAGTCTACCGAGGCTATGCTGGCAGGAAATACTGTAAACACATTATAGAAAGATTGAAGCCTCTAGCAAGTGAACTTAGTGCTGGTTCTGCTCAAACACTAATTAGTCGCTTCAGCAGTTTAGTAGATAATGAATATGTGTTCTGGGATGTTATTAAGTCGATATCAAAGGTAAAGATAACTGATATCGAGCCTAAACATAATGAGTACGTTTATGATATTTCAGTAGAGGATAACGAAAACTTTGCTGGCGGGCTAGGCTTGATGATTCTCCACAATAGCCAGATACTACAGTACACTGCGAGGATAGCTCCCAGAGGAATTTATACTACGGGTAAAGGCTCGTCGGCTGCTGGACTTACTGCTACTGTGATTAAGGATAAGCAAACAGGTGAGTACTTTCTAGAAGCGGGAGCTATGGTTCTTGCTGACGGTGGAATAGTCTGTATAGATGAAATTGATAAGATGAGAGATGAGGATAGAGTAGCTATTCATGAAGCGATGGAGCAGGGAACAGTGAGTATAGCTAAAGCAGGCATAGTAGCTCGACTAAATGCTAGGGCCTCGGTCCTTGCTGCAGGAAATCCTAAGCACGGCAGGTACATACCTAATTTAGGCTTAACAGGTAATATTAATTTACCAGTGACGATCTTGTCTAGGTTTGACCTGATATTCATACTTAAGGACATAGCTCAGATAGAGAGAGATAGGTCGCTAGTCAGGTACGTTCTTGAAACTCATGAAACGCTAGCGGATGTAGAGCCTGAGATCCCTCCTGAGCTGCTCAGGAAGTACATTGCGTACTCCCGGAAGTATGTTAAGCCAAGAATTACGAAAGAAGCCCAACGCCTCATAGAGGAGTACTACATTGAACTTAGGAAAAAGAGTGCTGAAAATCCTGAAGCACCACTAGCTATAACTACTAGACAGCTTGAAGCACTAATTAGGCTTGCTGAGGCACACGCAAGAATGAAGTTGAAGAATAAAGTTGAGGCAGAGGACGCTGCGGAAGCTATAAGACTAATGAACTCTATGTTAGAGATGGTGGGACTAGATATAGAGACCGGCGACATAGACATTGACACCATAATGACTGGAAAGCCTAAGAGCATGAGGGAGAAGGAAATTACAATACTAAACATAATTAAGGAGTTCGCAGCCTCAGATGAATCAGGTAGGGCGTGCATCAAACTGAGTAGGCTGAGGAGTGAGGCAGAGAAACTAGGTATAGATGAGCACACCTTAGAAAGAATAATCCGTAACCTGAAGAGAATGGGCGACATATACGAGAGGAGGCCCGGGTGCTTCGCACCTGTTGATTAAGCAGGTCGTGCATTTCTGATCAGTTACTACGCAATTGAGGGCGTACTTCTTAATGCTTAAAAACCTCTTCCCCATAAATCTGTACGGCATGATAGGATGTGCGAGCTAGTAGTTAGGTTAAGCAATGGAAAGGAAATACCAATAGATGAAAATACCATGGCGATAGTGTATAAGTACATTAGGTCAGAGTATTCTCTTGACACCCTAGCAAGGGACCTAGGGCTTGAGAGGTGGGAGGAAGCATATGAATTCATAAAGAAGCTGCCAGCATGGATTGCTTGGATGCCTTCCTCAATGTTCGAGTACACGAAGAGAAGGATCTGTGGGGAGGCGTAAAAAGTACTCAATGATGCACGATCTTAAACCAAGCTACGTAGTGACCGTCAAGTTCGGTAAGGAGGACTTCTCTATAAGAGAGATAGGGGACGCTGTATTCCCTTACGACAATAACGTCTTAGTAGCTAAAACAAAATTTAAGGGTGTCTTAGTATTATATACTAAACTCAACTACTCGGACCTACTTAAGGTTCTATCTACCTACCCCCCTGCATACGTAGAGAGAATAGTCAAAGTGGACTTTTGCTGTCCTGTAACTGAAGTCATCGAGTGTACAGTAGATCGCTTAGCACACATAAAGCTACAGTACAGTTCAGTTAAGTTTGGAAGAATAGGAAGTCTGGGTAGGGAAAAGGCCAAAAAGATTAAGGAGATCTTCTTAAAGTACAGAAATCCAGACTGCAATAAGGTACTGCATGTAGAGCCTATTAACGACTACGTATGTTTCGGTTTAATGGAGTGGAATAAAGATAAATTCTCTACAATTAGAAAGAAGAAGGTCGGTGGATTAGTTAATAGATAATCTTTAATTCAGCTAAATATTATTATCATTAGGTGACTTTCATGGGCGAGCTGAAGAAGATTGAGGTAGTCGATATTCCACTGCCTGAGGGGACAAATGTAATTGTAGGACACTCCCACTTTATAAAGACGGTTGAGGATCTGTATGAAGCATTAGTCACTTCTGCGCCTGCAATCAAGTTCGGAATAGCTTTTTGTGAGGCAAGTGGAAAGAGGTTAATAAGATCTGACGGCAATGACGACGAGTTAAGGAAGCTAGCTGAGGAAGTAGCCCTCAAGATTGGTGCAGGACACACTTTCATAGTGTATATAAAGAACGCGTGGCCCATAAACGTACTTAATAGCTTGAAGAGTGTGCAGGAAGTAACTACGATATATGCAGCAACAGCGAACCCGCTACAGGTAATAGTTGCTGAGACAAATCAGGGCCGCTCCCTCATAGGTGTCGTCGACGGGTACACACCACTGGGTGTAGAAGGTGACTCCGACAAAAGAGAGCGCCATGAGTTCTTGAGGAAGATAGGGTACAAGAGGTAAATTCCATAATGCCTAAGTACAGAATAGTGTGTTTTTCAGAGGACGTCATTAATGTGGGTAAGCTAAGGATAACCGCACTTAAGCCTACCTTAGAAAAGGAAGTAACGTCACGTTCGGTAATGAAACTAGATGGAAGTGAGGACGAGATATATAGGAAGTTAAAGGAGCACATATACGGTGTAGAATGTCAGAAGCTCTTAATAACGTCAGTACCCAGCACCAGGAAAGAGCCCAGTGAGATCTTAGTGAATTTAGCTGGAAGGTACAGCGAGTATGTACTACATCCCAAGATATCTAAAGTAGTTGAGCTGAGCATACTTGAGAGGCAGGGTACGGATAATATCGAGGAGAACGTCATAGTTGCTAAGATGCTTAAGGAGCAGAAAGTGCCAGTCCAGAATCCGTTTTACATTCAAGAAGGGCAGCTCGAAGTATCAGCTGATGGAGGCAGAGTGGTCGGAGTTAAATTAATCACGGACTGCGGGGAGAGAATATTGCTAGTAAAGGAAAAAGCCGCTAGATTACCGAGTGAAAAGAAGAAAACTAAGAGAAAGAGGAGAGCTAGGAAAAAGAAGGTTGGCAGGTTCAAGAAAGCAAAAACAAAGTCAAGAAAAAAGAGCAGAAAGAGGAGGAAAAAGAAGACTAAAACTCGAACTAAGTGATGCTTTCTGGCTAGAGTAGTAGGGCAAGTATTGCTTTCTGGGTATGTAATCGATTCTCGGCCTGATCCCACACAACAGAGTGTGGCCCGTCCATAACCTCGTCAGTAACTTCGTAACCTCTCTTGGCTGGCAGACAGTGCATGAATATTGCATCTTCCTTTGCGAGCTTCATCAGCTCACCCGTAACTCTAAATGGCGTAAGATCCTTGATCCTTTTCTCTGCTTCAGATTCCTGTCCCATACTCACCCATACGTCAGTATAGACCACATCCACTCCTCTAACTGCTTCCTCAGGACTTCTTACGATCTCGACTGTAACATTTTTCTTTTCAGCTTCCTCTTCAGCGATCTTCCAGATCGCCGGGTCCGGGTCATAACCCTTGGCTGTCCCAACCCTCACATTATTACCTAGTTTAACAGCTATTAGCAGTAATGAGTGCAGTACGTTATCTCCCCCATCTCCTACAAAGGATATCGTTAAGCCGCTGTACCTGCCCTTCTTCTCCCAAATAGTTAACATATCACCAACTGCCTGACAGGGATGCTCCTTATTGCTTAGGGCGTTGATTACTGGTATGCTGGCATGCCTTGCCAGCTCAACCAGGTCTTCGTGACTGAATACTCTAGCTGCTACAGCATCAACGTACCTGCTAATGACCCTGGCCGTGTCAGCTATGGTCTCTCCCCGACCTAACTGCATTTCTTTCCAGGTCAGAGATATGGCCTCCCCTCCAAGCTGCCTCATGGCTACCTCAAAGCTGATTCTAGTTCTGGTGCTGGGTTTTTGAAATATGAGTAGTAGGGTTCTGCCCTGAAGTACTGGTATTACCCTCTCACCGGAGTAAAACCTACTCTTCATTAAGGCTGACGTCTTAAGAATGTATTCTAACTCCTCCGTAGTAAAGTCGGCTATTGAAATGAAGTCCCTCCCCTTAAGTGCCTTCAAGTATAACACCCATTGAATGTAGGAAGGCTGTAAATAAATATTTTATAATACTTATATAGTATTTATACGATGTATGCGCGATGAAGGAGGCATTATTGATAAGTGATTTAGTCAAGCCTCTTAGAGGGGTACTCCCTAGATTCACGGCGTATCATGCATACATGGTATTAGTTGAGCTTCTTAGAGATCAGCCTTTAGGGAGACAGGCCTTAATGAAGAAGCTCGGTCTAGGTGAGGCAAGTATTAAAACCCTGATTAAGAGAATGCGTGAGAGGGGGTTAATACTAGTGGATAGGGTTGCAGGTGTATTGCTCACGGATGATGGCAGGAGGATCGCTGAGTACATGAGATCCTACATTCACTTGCTAGGTTACCTACCTATTGAGGAACTCTGTCAGGGTAGCTACGTAGGTTTTGGAGCAGGTCTAAAGGAGGGGGTGGACATGGTTAGGCGCTATGGCGGGCCATTAGCTGTCAGGGACTGCATTGTCCGCTACGGGGCAGAGGGAGCTTTAGTTATGTACCTAGTTAAGTCTAAGCTGTACCTGCCGACGCCCATGGAGTTAGAGGAACTGACCGGGGCCCACAAGATACGTAATGCTGTACTTAAATATGAAGGCTTAGAAAGCGGTGATGCCGTTCTAATATCGATTTGCAGGCCTGGTGACGGCGACTGCCCATCATATGTTGTTAACGCAGTGATCGAAGTACTAGGGAGAGTCGGTTGTTGAAGAAAGCTATAGCTCTATACACTGGCGGCAAGGACTCACACTATGCTATAGTTAAGGCGCTCCAGCACGGTGTGAAGGTGGAGGCACTAGTAACAGCTGTTCCCAGAAGTATTGAATCCTGGATGTTTCACGCCATAAACATAGAATTCGTTAAGCTACATGCACAGGTCATGAACATGCCTATCTACATGTTTAACGTAAGCGCCGTTAAGGAGAGGGAGGTTAAGGAGCTACTCACATACCTAGAGCATGAAGTACTGCGTAGGCACAGTGACGTGGACTTCGTCATTAGTGGAGCTACTGCCTCACATTACCAGAAAGAACGGGTTGACCGTATTGCTGAGGAGCTGGGACTTAAGCACTTCGCCCCTCTATGGGGGCACGATCCTGCGGAGTTATTGAGCGAAGAAACATTATGCATGAGCTTCATAATCGTTGCAGTGCAGGCGATGGGGCTGAGCCCGCGCTGGTTAGGGAGAGTCGTGACTCACAGTAACTTGAGGTCCTTTATTGAAGCATGCCGTAAATTCAGCGTTAATCCTGTTGGTGAGGGCGGGGAGATAGAAACCTTCGTTATCTCCTCACCGCTCTTTCATGGCCACTTCATTAAAATTCACAGCTCCGTGATGAAGTGGTACCCGGAAATGTACTGCGGGTACTACATTATTAGAAAAGCCTCAATTACCTAGACCTCAAAGACAGCTATTCTCCTTACTTTCGTGCTGAAGTCTCTTCACCTCACCGCCTCTTAAACCACGCGTCAAGACCTCTCACACCACCTTTAATGTGCTCTCTATAAGCTTTCCTTAACCTCTCAAGAGCGCTCTTAACACGCTCGACCGAGAAGTCGTGTTCCTTAACCAGAATACTCACTACTTCACTGCTCTCAGGTTCACTCCACTCGAGCTTGTAGCTGTCTGTTACGTCAGGTTTTAAGAATAACTTTTTTATTTCGCCTGGCGGTACAGGGAATCTAGCAGTTGGAAGGGCCTTAAGTGTGTTTTCGATGTTTCCGTGGGTTCTAATTAGCCTAAGCGCTGTCTTAGGTCCAACACCTTTCACACCCTCTGGGTTATAGTCCGTACCCAGTAGTATAGCTATGTCTATTAATTGCTCCCTGCTAATACCTAGTAACTTAAGCACCTTCTCAAGTTCGATGACCTCTGGCTTTATCTCTACATATATGTTCTTTCTCGGCAGTTTCCTCCTCCCTGAAATAGTCATGTTCCTGACCAACCTGGGCGCGCCGAACAACAGTGAGTCATAGTCCTGTGACGCCGTAGCCCACACGTCTCCCCTCAGCGCCATGTAAGCTGCCTGAGCCTCACCCTCTGAGGGAGCTTGAACCCACGGAATACCCATAGCTGACAGTAGCCTCTTAGCGTCCTCAACCATTTCCGTTGTTAGTCTGGACGCCATCTGTGCGTACCGTCTTGCTGCTTCGATGTCGCCTGCAGCAACCGCCTCCTCATACTTCCTCCTTGCCTCCTCCCTTACTGCTGTTCTCTCGCTGAGTTCTCTCGCCTTAAGTTCGGGCGGCTTACCATCAAATACGTAGACTGGCTTTACACCTGCTTCAACAAAGTTTATTGTTCTGTAAAACAGTCCGCTAAGATGGCTGGTCACTCTCCCCTTGCTGTCCATTAGTGGCGTGCCGTCTGGCTGCCTGATGGCCGTCAAGAACTGGTAGAGTGCGTTGTAGGCATCAATAGCTATAATCCTCCCCCTCAGCTCTCTCAGGTCACTAATAACTCTGACAGCTTCCTGCGGTATTAGCTCCCTTATATTCACACCCAATGAAGTCCCCGATCATAAGTTTCTAAGAAAGATTAAACACTTTACTTAGGCTCTGCCCTTCCCTACCTGCATGAATTGAGCCGCAACTGGAGGATTAGGAATTACTATTCACTAATGCTTATTAAGCCTAGTTAGAACCCCAATACAGGTAGTGAGTATGGGTCAGACATCAAGTCAGGAAGAGGGACCCGTAATAATTGAAGCTGCTACGCCACCCACCTGCAGTAGCTGCGGATCTCTTATTGCACCATATGAAAAAGGTGTTAAGTTCTACTGCCCTAACTGCGGTACAGTAGTGATCTGGAGATGTAAGAAGTGCAGAGAGTTAGCCATGATTTATAAGTGCCCTAACTGTGGCTTTGAGGGCCCTTAAGAGGTGGTGGCAGTGGCTAAGGTACTTGTAGCTGCAAGAGTAAACCCTGAGGATATAGACGTAGACCTAGATAAACTTGTTAACGAGATTAAGGCTAGGATGCCTGAGAAGTTTGAGGTTGTGAGGCATGAAAAAGTCTACATAGCGTTCGGGCTTTACGCACTGAGGCTGTTCATAATCATGCCTGAAGAGTATGAAGGAGGTACAGAGGACTTAGAGAAAGTATTGACATCTATTGAAGGCGTCTCATCAGTAGATATTGAGATGGTGACTAGGACGGAAGCATTTTAATAACTGTTGTGCATAACCAGCCGCCTTACTTCAGGCTGATGCAGTGTTCTCAACTCCTTAAGGTAATTCATTATCCTATATCTAGGCCGCCTTTAGCTGGTTTTAGGAAGACTGCTTAAGTACATTAACCCAGAAAAATTCTAAGCTATTGGGATCGAGCAGGAGATGGTGATTGGTGTGAATCCTAAGCGGCGTGAGTTTGTTTTGCGGGTAGCTGAGGCTAAGAGATATGAGGCAATGAGAGGTAAGGTAAGAATTCCTTTGAGGGTTATGAACTACATTAACGTGGAGCCGGGCGACGTTGTCGAGATTACGGGCCGGAGACTCACCGTAGCTATCGCCTGGCCCGCTCATGCCGAGGACGAAGGAAATGACATAATCAGGATGGACGGCATAATAAGAAAGAATGCTGGTGTAGGAATAGGTGAGAAGGTAATTGTTAGGAAGGCGAGTATTAAGCCAGCACTGCACGTCAAGCTCGCTCCAGGAACATCGACCCTAGAAATAAGCAGCAGTGAAAACTCTGTGAGGACGCTGAAGAGAAGGTTAATTGACTACCCGTTAGTTGAAGGTGACGTAGTCCCCTTACAGGTACTTAATAGACCCATACTTCTCTACGTGGTTCAAACCAGACCTTCCGGACCAGTGATAATAACTGATGAGACAGCAATAACTATAATTGAGCGCTCACCGACTCTGCTAAAGCTACCTAAGGTGACGTACGAAGACATAGGAGGCATGAAACACATTATCGAGAGGGTTAGGGAGTTAATCGAGTTACCGCTAAAGCACCCTGAACTCTTTAGAAAATTAGGTATTGACCCACCTAAAGGGGTCTTACTCATAGGCCCACCAGGTGTCGGTAAGACTCTGCTTGCTAAGGCTGTAGCTACCGAGTCCGACGCATACTTCATCGCTATCAATGGGCCTGAGATCATGAGTAAGTTCTACGGAGAGTCAGAGCAGAGGCTCAGAGAAATATTCGAGGAAGCCAGAAAGCACGCCCCTGCGATCATATTTATTGATGAGATCGATGCTATAGCACCTAAAAGAGATGAGGTCGTCGGTGAGGTTGAGAGGAGGGTTGTTGCTCAGCTGCTGACACTGATGGACGGACTTGAGGGGAGGGGTGACGTAATCGTTATTGCAGCAACCAACAGGCCTCACGCTGTTGACCCTGCTCTTAGGAGGCCGGGCAGGTTCGACAGGGAGATAGAAATACCCTTACCAGACAAGCAGGGACGGTTAGAAATACTGCAGATCCATACGAGAAACGCCCCGCTATCCAGTGACGTCGACTTAAAGCGGATGGCTGACATGACGCACGGTTTTACTGGTGCTGACTTAGCTGCCTTAGTTAGGGAGGCAGCAATGAATGCACTGAGGCGTGTGCTGCCAATGATCGACTTAGACAGTGATGAAATACCTGCTGAAGTACTAGAGAATTTGAAGATAACCATGAACGACTTCCTTAGGGCAATGAGGGAGGTAAGCCCAAGCGGCTTGAGGGAGGTTCTTGTTGAGGTTCCTGAGGTTAGGTGGGAGGATATTGGTGGTTTGGAGGATGTTAAGCAGCAGTTGAGGGAGGCTATTGAGTGGCCACTGAAGTATCCGGACTCTTACAGGAAGCTAGGTATTGAGGCACCTAGGGGCCTACTTCTTTACGGTCCTCCTGGTTGTGGTAAGACTTTGCTTGCTAAGGCTGTAGCTACTGAGTCTGGCGCGAACTTCATAGCTGTTAAGGGACCGGAAATACTGAGCAAATGGGTAGGAGAATCAGAAAAAGCAATAAGAGA
>JAGGTW010000009.1 GCA_021163585.1 Desulfurococcales archaeon
AAGCCCGAAAACAGTGAGCAGTACATGACCGTATAGTAGGGTTAGTGGAGCCCCGATAACTAAGGCTAGAAGTAGCCAGTGAAGCACTGTCTCCGCATCTATGTCTAATACCTTACTACATTTCATTAAATTCATTGAGGAACTAGCTATGAACTGAGGCATTGGAACACCTGTGTATGGGTCTAACATTATGTATGGTAGCGCCCCTCTGGCACCCATACCGTATAAAGTGAGTGTAGCTAATGGTAATGTTGACTGAGATACCACCCCAACCTCACCGGCAACCCTCACTGTAATCACTGTTAGGTAGAGCTGGATCACAAGGTATGCTGGGATCATTACTATGAGTGTTAATGGAATGCTACCATAGTATGTAAGCACAGGTATGTATGTAGTCCCTATCAAGGCCACGGCAGCAAGCAGGTACCTGAGCATGCGGGCATTAGCTACAAGGTACCTTATGGTCACATAAAATACCGACCTATTCTTAATGATGTAGTATAGGGATGAAACTGTCAGAAAGCCTATTAGAGCTGATGCTATGTATGGTGCTGCGACAGTAACAACATCCGCTGATGTCATACCTGGTAGGGAAATCATTAACCCATTGATCACGAATAGCGGAGTTATTACTAGGTACGTTATGAAGTTACCTATTCCAACCCCTGCGGAAGTCTGCAACGGAATTAGCAGCGCAAGTAGGAAAATAAATATGTCTAGTGATATACCTGCTGCAGTTCCAGGCACGATACTCTGCAGTGCTGGAGTTAAGTCAATTGCTGGCATATTAAGTACTACGACAGCGATCTCTAATATAAGACCAATTAAAATAGCCGACACTATACTTGCTTTCTTAAGCATCTTCCCTAAACCTATCATTAGTGCTACCGCAGTACCTACTGGATAATTGAGGCGCTCCTTCTCAATGAAGTGCTTGCTGAATGCATATGCTATTAAGACACCGCTTGCTGATACTGCAGTAGCGTATAGGTAGAAAAGTAGTGTGTTCAAGTCTAGGTGCATGCTGTGGAAGTAGCTCCACTCAGGCAGTAACACCTCCTTAGGATCACCAATGTTGCTAAGCATCGTGTAGGTAATGTACATACCTGAGGTTATAGTTGATGTTAACGTTACTCCGGAAGCTACCAGTGTCGCTATGAAGTGTTCCAGTACTGCAGGAGAGGCCTTAAGCAAGTACCTGAACACTATTAACGTAAGTATAGATGCTACTATGGGAGATAATTCAGCAGTAGTGTATCCAGTGACGGCGTAGCCGTACGTGTCTATGAAACCCATTATGGCGCCAACTAATAATCCAACAAACACTGACTCCATGAGCCTTCCCATACTTCCCTTAGCCCTGGTGGCTGACCCGGCATGCATCATTACCATGCACCAGCACTCACCTACTCCATGATTTAATAAAGCCGTCTGTACCTTGATGTACCAATTAATAAACACTGATAATTAACCTTCATAAGGTGAGCTGAAGTAAGTGAAACTAGGATAGAGGAGCTAGGTGTGGGTAGGGTGAGCTCAAGGGAAGTCAGCGTAAGGACAGGATACAGAATATACGTAGGATTTTATAGGTTTAAAGACTTGCCGTACCTTTACGGTGCTTTAGGGTTTTCTTTAGAAGAACCTCAGCTAGTGCTAATTGCCAGTAACTCCCATGATGTAAGTATCAGGTCACCTCTTCAAGAGATAAATGACTTAGTAAGGAATGCTCTTAAAGTACTTAAGGCTAGCGGAGTCAGTGTGAGCTTAAGCGGTTACCTTGGGCTACATAGTGGTTTAGGTCTCCGCACGCGTGTAGTGCTGTCAACCGTAACTGCAGTCTCACTGCTGAAGAAGGTGGATGCCGATCCTGTTAGGATCGCTCAAGCTATGGGTCGAGGAAGGCTTTCTGCTGTGGGGCTACATACGTTCATGCACGGCAACCTAGTTATTGACTCTGGTGCTAGGTTGAGGGGAGGCAGGATCGCTGAGAAACCTGAGCTAATAGCGGTATTCCCAGTGCCTGAGGAATGGTACGTGGTTGTGGCCGTGCCTGAGGAAGGTCTGGAAAAACATGCTTTTGACCTTGAGAGTTGTTTAGCGAATGTTGAGGAGTATGTGCATCAGGCAGAACTGTACCGTGAAGTCACTATGTTAATATCTTCCCTAACCCACGGGGACTTCAAGACATTTACCAATTCCATAGCGCGGATTCAGGAACATAATCGAAGATACTTTACTGAGCACTCAGGTACTTTCTACGGTGAAAATACTTCAGAGCTGATCGAATACATGCGAAGAGCTGGCTTGAAAGGTGTAGGACAGAGTCTACTGGGGCCTACCGCGTTTGGTTTTACTGACTCCTACATTAAGGCCGTCGAGGCTAGAACAGCTGTCCTTGAATACTTCAGCCGTAGGGGGCTTCAGGGACGCGCATGGGTAACTAATGTAGCACGTATCGGTCACCATGTAACCATATCTAGGAGGTATGTAAGAAGTACTGCTAAGGCACCTGAGATAACGTAGGTTATTACGTACGCGACAATAACCTCAGTTTCCTTAAGACTTCCTCTAAGGACAAATAACTGAACCAGAGTTATTGGGAGCCCACGTGAATTACTACCTCGCGGGTATTCCAGCTCGTAATCATTACTTAGCCTTACAGGACGGGGAACCCTCTGCCTGTTCTTAAGACCTTTGATTGTTATCAGGATACTGAATCCATTAAGTATTAGTGGTGCGGACGCGATTATAGTAAAGTATTCATGTCTTGAAAGCACAGCCAGTGACGCGAAGACTACGCCCATCAGGTGGGACCCGCTATTCCCATTAAACACCTTAGCCGGGTAGGTATTGTATGGCAGGTAGGTGATGAATATTGCTAACGACACCAAATAGAATAGCCAGAACCCAGGGATCGGCTCAGGCTTTGTTATGCATGCCGCTAAGGCTAAGAAAGCCATGTAAATTATGAGTATTGTTGGAGCTATGCCGTTATGCGTGTCAGCCATGTTGAAGGCGTTCGCCGCGACAGTATAGCCCAGCATAAGGAA
>JAGGTW010000133.1 GCA_021163585.1 Desulfurococcales archaeon
CGGCTTGAATTGCTTATCGAGAAACACCATCAATAGCTGGTACTTAGGGTAGAACCTAGTGCTATAGTGTGCTCCGATTACCATTAATTCGCTACTGGAGAGCTTAATGATGTCCCTGATATAGCAACTGCTCCCGCAAGTAATGGACGCTACTCTACATTCGAGGTCCGACTCACCACCTAATAATTTTTCCCTACTTACGGCAAGCATGATACCCTCATATGTGTTCTCACCAACTAAGTAGCCAGTGCAGTAGATGTAATCATCAATTAGTCTTACCTTGAGGAAAGATCCATTAACGAAGTAACCAACATAGGCACTGAACTTAGCTTCCCTTCCGCTTAAATCCACCACACCCAACAATGGATGAGCACCATAAGAACCAGCTACAACTATCTTATAGCCGTGATCTAACAACACAACACTATAAATTACTACATCATGAACTTCAGGGGTAATAACACTAACTATGCCTTCACTGATATAGACCAATTTACTACCGAGTGCAGCTACGGCACTCCCGTTATGCCAGGAAACATCATACGCGGTTAGGGCTTCTGAGTAGCTAGCTGAGTCTACTGCGGTGGGTGCTACAGCAAGTATTAAGATCGAGGCAAGCATACAGACACAAACTACTGCACTAGCATTGTGCCTCATTTCAGTGCGTACCGTGAGCTAATACTGTATTAGGGCAAATAAAATTCTGTGAACTTCTCTTAATCTCAGATGATTAATTCAGTCATTTAAGTGTGTGCTTCATAGCTACATATTTTACCATTAGATTAGAGGTAGACTTCCAAGCGCCTATAACACACTAAGAAAAAAGAAGTAAAACAATGTCTATAAGTTATTCTTCAGTAGTTCTCCTATCCGGCAAGAGCCCGACTTACTTTTCGTACTCATACTTCTGCGGATTGCCGTATCTTTTTATGATATCCCATAGCCTTTCATATGACCTCGTGTAAAGTCTGTACCTGATAGAACTTCCTCTTTCCGACTTAATTACCTCAACAAATTTTCTGGCCGGGCTTATTCGAATACTGTAGTTTTCATCGAGCGGGAAGTTGACGACTAAGCCAGTACCTATTACGCCCTTATCGTATACTTCGTAATTCATGATAACCTGAACGGTCTCCTTCATTCGCCTTCTGGTGAAGGTATTTATAGTCATCATTATGGCATAGGGTATCTCATACCCTGCTAAGAAAACAGCTATTTTTGTGGCTACGTCCGCGTTCTCAGCTGTTGATACGAATCCTCTAGCCCACCCGAAGTACATGGGGTACCACGCAAGCAGTACTATTAAGCTGAGGAAGCTCAGCATTGTTGTCTTCAGCATTGGTTTAAGCTCCTGTACCAATTTAGGGTCCTTAAGCTGTAGGTCCTTGATCTCATCGGACTTACTCTTGAAGAGCCTTCTCCCGCTCTTAATTTCCTTGGCTTCTTTGCCTGTTATGTGCTTAAGCTGGGTCTTCATCATTAATGCAGTAAATATTACCATGCCAATGATGAACACTATGAATGTATAGTTCAGGTACTGCGGGTAAAACACGTTTACTATGGTGAGTATAGCTATGATTGTCTGCCCGTACGCTATTGAGAAGACCCACTGCCTCCTACTGAACTGATATGCCATGCCCTCACCTACTGATATTACTGCTACTTCCTAAAATTATAAATGAATATATCTGCTTACTATTAAACTAATCTCCCACACCTTTTTAAGGAATTACTGCTGTTAGTCTAGCTCTGGTGGTAGTTTGAGGAGGGTTCTACCTGAGCCCCTAAAGATCCTTAAATTAATAGCTAATCATGGGGAAATAACAGGTGTCCTGGCACTTCATAAGATTATTTACTCGCTGCAGACCAAAGGTGCCGTAAACCTGAGCTATAAGTTCCTTAAGTACAGTTTCGGCCCATACAGCAAGGAATTAGAGGAGGACTTGATGATGTTAAAGCAGCTAGGACTCATAACTATTGAAGAAAAAGGTGGTGAAGCCATAATTAAATTAACTAGGAAAGGATGCGATGTGATCAGGAATATTACTTCACTTAAATAGAGTAGTCTTGAGTGGAGTGACCTTGGTTAAAGTATTTAAGAACGAAGATGTAGTTAAGGTAATTGCTTTTATACCGCATGGCCATACACACACTAGATTAATGTTAATGCTCAGAAATGGTGAAGTAATTGTTTTTCAACATGCCACCGTAGATGCGATCATTAGGGCTTTTACATCAGTTTCACTCCACCCGACCAGAAGAGCTTTTGAATTGGTGGGCAAGCACATACCTAAAAAACAGAGGAAGACCGGGTTTGCTGAGTGGCAGCTCCTGGAATCTCAGAGAAGTGAGAGTGAAATACTAGCTGAAGTTTCGAAGATGTTGGAGGCTGGGATCAGCCCTCGTTCCTCAATGTAGCTACTTAAGATTATAAACCAGTATGTAAGACAATTAGGGGACATCGGTATTGGTTAACTTGGTTAAGGCTGTACATAGTGCTAAGTACAAGGTAGTAATTGCTGTTGATGATCCTTCATTTAGCCTTAGTTCATTCTCAGAATTAATTAGCTCACTAGGAGATAGCGTCGTAGGTTTTAAGGTTGGGTTGCCGTACATCATGCACTATGGTGTGAGGCAGCTTAAGAGAGTGATTGACGAGTCACCCCACATCTACTACTTAGCTGACCTTAAGCTGGCTGATTCAGCTGACATCATGGTGCGCGCTGCCAGAGTCGCAAGAACCGCAGGATTTAATGGCTTAGTAGCTCATGCAGTAGTAGGTATTGCAGGTGCTCTAGACGCCCTAGCAAGGGAGGTGAGGTCCTCTAACATGGATCTAGTACTGCAGACAACACTGGTAAATCCCGGAAGCATTTCAATGATCGACAGGTTACTTCCAGAGATATTCAATGTAGTTAATGCGATAGACCCGAATGGGCTGATAGTGCCTGCTAATAAAGCCCACTTGATAAGGGAGCTGAGGGATAGGTTCGGCTGGAGACACGTCATACTCTCATCAGACATAATGGTGTATAATATACTGCCAGGCGAGGGACTCTGCGCTGGAGCCGACGCCGAAGTCGTGGGTAGGACCCTGCTCACAGCACCAAACCCTAGACAGGCCTTGGAGGACCTAATAGCTAAGCAGGAGGAGGTCCTGAGGAAAGTAGGTCAGTCATGCCTATCTAGATCACGGTAACTCCTAGTCAGCCATTAATGAAGGAGAAGAAAGTCTTCGACCCCGCCGGCTACCTACTTCATCCTCCTCCACCGCGGAGGTGTCTGCAGGTTCCCGATAATCATATACTTTGAAGTCCCCTTAAATTTTATTTTCTTAAATTACCTTACCGAGCTTATCTTAAATTCAAATATCCTTATTATCTTCTTTTAAGACTAAGATAGGGTAAGAAGTCATGGTAACGAAAATTAGGGTTATTAAGGAATTCGACGCATCCGCTAAGCCGCTAATCGTAGGGCTACCAGGTATGGGTCGCGTGGGCTATATGTCAGCTAATTTCTTCATTGAGAAACTCGATGGAAAGCATGTAGCTGACATATACTCTACTTACTTCCCACCTCAGCTCATTGTAGGTAAGTCCGGCGTGTCAAATCTATTTGTCGGCAGGATATTTGATGCGGGTGACGCACTAATATTCACCGCTGAAACACAGCCACCTAATCCTGAAGGACAAAATGAAGTATGTTACGTACTACTGGACTTCCTGTCAAAGAAAGGCATTAATGCTGTCCTAGCTGGTGCCGCCTACGTGGTACCTCAGGTTGGGGACTCTAGGAAGGTGTTTATTGCTGGAACTGATGAGGCTCTTCTAACCACTCTGAGGAAATTAGGTGCTGAACCCCTCAACGAAGGCGTCATAAGTGGAATTAATGGTGCAATAGTCGGATGGGCAAAGTACTACGGTATACCCGCTGTAGTAGTCCTCGGAGAAACATGGGCACCTATAGTGGAGTTTGATGAGGTGGACTACAGAGCTGCCAGCA
>JAGGTW010000118.1 GCA_021163585.1 Desulfurococcales archaeon
GAACTAGGGATTGACGTGGGATGTATTGATGGAGTTATTCAAGTGTCATCTCCTAGGCAGGTCTGTAAGCTTTTGCAACGCATTGGAAGATCTATGCATAAGGGGTGGTTGGTAGCCCGTGGGGTTGTGGCAGTCGAATTTAATGCAGATAAAATACTTGAGTCCATAGTAATAGCTAGAAGGACGCTGGAGGGCATACTTGAGACACCCAAGCCCTTTACTAAGTCTCTGGATGTGCTGGCACATACTCTGGTGGGGATGAGTATTGAGGGCACTAAGTACAGTGTGGACAAAGCATATGGCGTAGTCACAAGGTCTTACTCCTTCCTCGATCTGAGCTTTGACGAATTCCTTACCGTGCTTTACTTTATGAATGAACTCGGCTACATAAGGTTGCGAGGTAATTTTATTGAGGGTACTACTAAGGGTAAGATATACTACCTGACTACGACGATGATAGTGGATACTCTACAGTATAGCGTTATAGATGTATTGAGTAGAAGGCAAATAGGGAGTTTAGATGAGGAGTTCATTGCTACGTCACTGGAGGAGGGCGTTAACCTAGTACTAGGTGGTAAGGTGTGGAGGGTTTTAGCTATAGATGATGAATCAAGAAAGGTTTATGTTGAATTACAAGAAGCGGAAGAGGCACATATCCCTTCTTGGTTAGGGGAAAGCATACCAGTCGATTTTAAGGTTGCGAGGGAGGTCTGCGGTTTAAGAAGACTTATCGCACTGGGGTATAGGCCGTCATGGATCCGTGAAATAGCGGATAGTGAACTGGTCAAGTACGTGGAAGGCGTCATTAAGGATCATGCACGCAAAGGGTACCCGCTACCTTCGGAGAACAATGTAGTAATCGAGGTATCAGGGACTAGCAGAACGGTACTTGTGATTCATGCATGCCTTGGGACACTGGGAAACAAGGCGTTGTCGCTAATTGTTACGGGTGTCATAAGTAAATTGCTAGGTGTGAGTACGCACGTAAAGGTCGATCCGTATCACATATACGTAGAATTGCCGTATAGGTTGCCGGAGGACACGGCAAAATTAGTGGTGAGCAGGGTATTTAATGAACTAAGCAACAGTGAGTTGCTGGACGTTATTTACTACTCTATTAAGGACACCGCCTTGTTTAAGTTTGTGGCATATAAGGTATTGTCTAGAGTGGGTTTGATCCCTAAAGGAGCTCCCTCTAATGTTGTAAAGTCAATTATACGTAGGTACTCTGAAGTTGACGTAGTTAAGCATGAAGTCATGAATGAGATACTAACCAAGTACTTAGATCTCAAACCGGTTGAAGTACTGCTTGAGAGAATACACAAGGGTAAGACGAAGCTGTCGGTTGTTATCACGTCGAGATCGATGTCGCCACTAGCATCAGAGGGTCTTAAAGTACCTGGGGGGTACGAGAAAGTGAGGACCCAGTACCTGCCCAGAGAGGTAGTTGCTGAGCTCGTTAAAAGGCGGATAATGTCCAAGAAAGTGATCATGGTCTGTATGGTGTGCGGTCATTACTGGGAGTCGAAAGTAGCTGATCTGCCCGATAGGATCGAGTGCCCGAAGTGTAGGTTTTCACTAATTGGTGTGGTATTTAGAGGAAACAAAGGTGATGTAGCCGAGATCGTCAGGAAGGGGTTGAGGGCGGGCAAGAACTACAAGTTCGTATTGAGTCATGATGAGAAGAAGTTTTTTGAGAAACTTATGGATGCTGCCGAGCTGGTATTAAATTACGGTAAGAAAGCAGTTATTGCATTGGCCTCCTACGGTGTAGGACCTAGAACAGCTAGGAAGATACTGTTTATTGCTGATGAGAAGGAGTTCTACTTTAAGTTATATGAGCTTGAGAAACAGTACATAAGGACAAGAAAGTACTGGGACTAGGTCAGCAGTACTTTAGCATACACTGCTTTTTCGGTGGGAGACGAAGAATAAAATGTATAAACTCCTTATTTTGAGGTTAATGTGTGGTTGAGAGAGAATGCCTTGGTCAGTACTGGAGGTACTGCGTAAAAATCCGGACTTGATGAGGGAGAACCTCAGGAAGAGGTTTATGGATTTCTCACTAGTCGATAAATTCATCAGTGTTGACAGTGAGTGGAGGAGGGTGCAGACGGAACTTAATAAGCTCAGGCATAAGCACAATGTAATTAGTTCGGAAATTGCTAGGTCACCACCTGAAGTGAGGAAGGCCAAGGTTGAGGAAGCAAAGAAGTTGCTCGAGACAATTGGTGAGTATGAGAAGAAGCTTAAGGAGTTAAGCATGTTAAGGACTCAATTGCTGGATAATATGCCTAGCTTACTGCATGAGTCAGTACCGATAGGGCCTGATGAAAGCTACAACGCAGTAGTCAAGGTGTGGGGGAAGGCTAAAGTTCAGAGAAAACATCTGGACAGTTTCATAGCAGAGACTGAGGGTAAGGGGGTGAAGATGGAGTATGAAGTTATAGAGTGGGAAGTAGTCGGTCATGCAGACATGCTTGAGAACGTGCTTAGGTTAGGTGACACATTAAAAGCAGGTGAGGTCGCTGGCTCAAGATTCTACTACATCTTTGATGATATAGTATGGCTCGATGCTGCCCTGTTAGCATACGCCATAGATTACTTAACTAACAAGGGGTACAGGTTGATTATACCTCCATACATGCTTAAAGGTAAGTACATGTCTGCAGTAGAGGAATTCACGGCGTTCAAGGACGCACTATATAAGATTGATGGCGAGGACCTATACTTAATAGCTACGGCAGAACACCCGCTGGCAGCTCTACACGCAGGCGAGACCATCCCTGAAGAAGACCTGCCGCTACTTTACGTAGGTGTCAGTCCTTGCTTTAGGAAGGAAGCTGGGGCAGGCAATAGGGATCTAAAGGGTGTCTTTAGAGTTCATCAATTCCATAAGGTAGAGCAGTTCGCCTTTACATTACCTGAGCAGAGCTGGGATGTATTTCACCAGTTAATCCGTAATGCAGAGGAACTTTATCAAGGCTTAGGGATCCCTTACAGGGTAGTCAACATAGCGTCTGGAGAGCTTAATCTAAGAGCAGCAATGAAGTACGATCTTGAAGCATGGTATCCTGCTCAGGGGAGGTTCCGTGAATTAGTTAGCTGCAGTAACTGTTTGGACTGGCAGGCTTATCGCCTCAAAATAAAGTTTGTTCGTAGGAAGGGTATGGTGAAGGACTTTGTCCACATGCTTAATTCTACTGCTATAGCAAGTACTAGAACCATAACTGCAATATTAGAGAATTACCAGCGCGAGGACGGCGTTATTGAAGTACCTAAGGTTCTTAGGAAGTACCTAGAGCCGTTCAGTAGGGCGCCTAAGGATTACATACATCCTAGGAGGCGTTAGGGAAAGATGTTCTATTCATTATGCTTTATAATCCTATAAGCAACTAACTTACTGATAGAGATTGAGTGTTGATCAGAGAGTACTCGCGTTTTTGAAGAATAATCCGGGGGCCACGCCTAGGGAGATAGCTGATGCTTTAGGTATGCCTTTATCATCTGTCAGAGCAGCCCTCTACAGGCTTAGGGAGGCAGGATATGTCGTCAGGTCTACTAAGGGAGGTTACGTAGTTCGTGTGGTTCCCCCTGTAATTAGTGAGGGGGTTAGTGAGCCGGGCAGTAGGGATCTGGATAAGATTAAAGACATTATTGAGGATCTGGTAAGTACCGTAAATTACTTAAAGAACGAGGTCAAGAGATTAGGCTCAAGGATCAGGAAACTTGAGCAGGAGTTGGACCTGCTTAGAATAGCTAGTGTCAAGTCAGGTGGGAGGAGGGCTTATAAAGGCGAGGAGAGGTCGGAGAGGTCAGGCGAGGACCTACTTGTTAAGGAGTTACATGAGAAGGGAATACTCAGTGTTGAGGAGGCTAAGAAAATCGCTAGGAAGCCTCTGGAGTCATACATAAGCAACGGCTCTTTGGTTCCCGTAGCAGGGTATCTAGTTAGTCAGGACTTCTTAAGTAGCTTTAAGGCTAAGTTCCCGCTCCACATTAGTGAAGTACGTAACTTAAGTAACTCTGAAAAAGTACTGCTTGACGCCATGATTAAGGAGGGCTTGGTCTATCTTCATGCGGGTAGGGAGTACCGCATTATTGAGTAGCGCCTTCATATTTCATCTTTGAGAAAGTCAGCTACAAAGTTAGCCAGCCTACTTATTAATTCTGTGAGTAAGACTTCTCCCTTACTTCTGCTTGCTTTGTCAGGCTGGCCGAAGGCTCCAGGTCCATGCATGACGCGCGATTCTGACCTAAATACGTACGCCTTAGGCCGCTCGGTGAGGTCAAGGCTGTGCCATCTGTTACTGTACTTCCTAAATACTGGTGGAGACCTACCAGGTTTCTTAGTTACTGGAATTCCTAGAGCAAGCGCTACACTCGTCTCTACCTCATCTGCATGAAAGAACGGTGTCTCAAACACGGACTTTATTACATCGCCTACGAACTCCCACACGGTCGCTACAGCAACCTTACCTTTCCCTACCTGCTCTACTACCTCCCTAGCCGCAACCCGTAATGCATCAGAATTACCTGAGTGGGCATTTAAAATTAATACGTTATGGAAGCCGGAAGTAATTACTGAGGTCAGTACATCACATATCAGCTTTATTAGGGTTTCGTAACTAAGGGTAATTGTTCCTGGGTAAGCCCGCCACATAACACTCAAGCCAAAGGGAATAGGAGGTAACTTTACTGCATATATATCCCTTTTCCTCAGCTCAGTAGCAAGGCGTTCTGCTACTTTATCAGCGATCAAAAAATCCGTACCTACTGGAAGGTGGGGCCCGTGCTGCTCTATGCTTCCAATAGGGAGTATGATTAAGGTGTTAGCCTTATTTGATATCTCACCTACAGCTTCCCACGTCATCAGCTCCCATCTATATGGTTGGGTCATAGCAGCATTGGCACCTGAATAGGACTCCTCTCGAACTCTTCCGGTATCTTGAATGTGTACTTAACCTCAGTAAACTGCTTGCGGAATTCTATTACTTCTTTCTTCACTTCCTTCGGATCCCTGCCGTCTACAGCAACCTTACGGATGAGTTTCGCTACCTCCTTAAAGTCACTCTCCTTCATGCCGAACCTAGTCATTTCCTGTACACCGAGTCTCAAGCCGCTTGGGTCTTTCACCTTCTCCGGCGGGTCCCAGGGCAGTAGGTTTTTGTTTGTAATTATGTTGGCATCCTCAAGTAGCTTAGCTACCTTAGCCCCACCGCCTAGTCCCCGCACGTCAACTACCAGTGTGTGGGATTTAGTGTAGCCTAGATGTTCAGCCAGTACCTTGAACCCCTCACTCGCCAGCGCTTCCGCAAACGCTCTTGCATTTCTTACTACCTGTTGTGCGTACTCCTCACCGAAGTGTAGCATCTCGATGGCTGTAACAGCCATTGCAGGTAGTCTGTGGAGGTGGTGGTTACTTATAAACCACGGGAAAACCGTCTTTGATATCGTTTTATACATTTTTTCGTCGTTGGTAAATATTATTCCTCCCTGCGGTCCCGGAAATGTCTTGTGTGTGGAGGATGTGGATACGTCAGCACCATCGTGTATGGGGTTCGGCCATACTTTCCCTGCTATCAGCCCAAGTACGTGGGCTACGTCATGCACCACCCTAGCACCTACGGCGTGGGTAGCATCTGCTATTTCTTTTGTTGGGTGAGGGAATAGATACACACTAGCACCTAGGGTTACGAACTTAGGCTTAATCTCCTCAATGAGTTTAACAGCCTTATCTACATCAATATTCCAGTTATCTAAGTCGAAGGGTAGTTCAATCTGTTTGATTCCTAAGGCTCCCAACGTACCGAACTTAGTGTGAGATACGTGTGCGCCTGCTTGGACTGGCGCTATGAGTGCCTGGTCACCGGGATTTCCGAGGACTCTGAACACAGCAGCATTTGCTATGGTTCCGCTTATGGGTCTAGGCTCTACGTACTTAACGTTCAGCAACTTACTCATCAGCTCCATCACCATAAGCTCTATTTCATCAGTGTATATATTACCCTGATAGAATCTTTTCCTAGGCTTACCCTCAGCGTACCTATGCATCATGTCGGTGAAGTAGGTAGCCTCAGCTAATGGTGACATTACATTCTCAGAAGCTATCAAATTTATACACTCGAACCTCCTCCATCTATTGTGAACTCTTGTGATCTCGATAACCTTAGTTAGCTCCTCAGGTAGTGACACATGCACTCACCACATAAGATTTTCTGCAGAGAATAAAAGCTTCATTTTAAACAGAGTACCGTGAAGTGGTTTGGTAGCCACTGAAACATGCTGGGAATCATGGAAGTGTTTGTGCTAGAATAGTTCCTCCTCCGGTGCTATTAGGCTCTTGATCTTTGCTCTATACTTAAATATCAGAGCTATTACTGCTGCTATTACGCTGACACCTACGATTACTGGCAAGTACCTAGTCAATAGCGTCATTATCGTCGGGTAAAGAACCACCGAGATCTCTATGTCATGGTCTACAACCCTCTCAGTACTCACGGCTTCATAGCCAGGCTGAGTTACCTTAATAACGTACATGCCGAAAGGTAACTTTAAGTATGCTTCACCATCGACTATGCTGCTGGCGGTTTCGAACTTCAGGTTAGTGCCCAGCACCTCAACCATGCCACCAGTTATTTTCTGACCTATGTCATTAACAACTATGAGTTTCAGCGTGTATAGCTTCCGAAGCAGTTCAACATTTATGGTTGTTTCGTTTTTAATGTCAATCTTCTTAATATAGTCAACATATACGTTCATCCCTTTGAATTGAATAGTGTTCTTACCCGAGTGCAGAAAAGTGCTGAAAGTAACTGGTGCTGTGGCATTAGGAAGTATCTCAGCTATCTTGACATTATTAACTAGTAACACAATTTTTTCTATGGGTCCCTTACCTGTGTAGTGGTCCTTAATGTTGAACTGTACCTTGAAGTATATTCTCTTTAATGAGATATTCAGCGAGGTAGCCCTCAATACTTCAACACGTAATTCCGTAGCATTGTACAGTGGTATTTTTAAGTAGCTATACTCCGGCTGCGGTACTAACGCAATTGAGTGAACTCCCTTAATCACCTTGAGAGCGACCTTGGTCTCATTAGCTTCCAGTGTCTCAACATGTTCACCATCCAGTAATACTTTTATGGAGGTTAAAGGTGGTCCGCCAGTTCTCTCATCCGTAATATTGAGTACAAGACTTATGTAGTTCGGCTCCAATAAGATCGCTTCCTGCGTATCACCCGTTACATTTACTACATATGTCGCACCGACGTAGTAGGGTTCTTGGTTTTCTAGGGGTAGTGGGTTAACCTTAACGATGAATACGCCCTTATCCCTTAAAGTTATGAGCAAGATGTTTCTGTAGGTGCTGATCTCGGTTCTTGTAACTAGTCTTCCATTCCTGTATAGGGTTGCCTCTACAGACTCTCTTGGAGGTCCCCGTGTTATACTGTCAATGAACCTCAACGTTAGTCTGAATGTATTGCGTGTTAAGTATATTGTTACGTTCTTATCTTTTGGTACATCTAGTGATGCTTCAGCGCCCTGATATAGAGGCTTACCTATAATGTACCTACTGGGTGAAACACTCACGGTATAGTGACCGGGAAGCAGTCTAATGTAGAAGGAAGAGTTCTCACTTAATACATTATACTTTATGAAGGTCTCAGGTCCTGTAATTGTGAGGGTTACCTCCTCCTCAATAGGGCCCCTGGTTTCGGAGTCCAATAGACTGACATATACTGGTATGGTTGTGTAATTACACACTACATTTACTTCTTGTACTTCCTTAGATACCTGTATGAGTGAGGAGTACCTCTGTAGGTAGTCGACCGGAGGTTCGATAGTTAAGTTATATGTTGCTGGCAAAATGTAGTCTACTCGGTAAGTGCCGTTAATGTCGGTTGAACCCTCAGCTATCAGCCTGCCCCTACTCTCGTATATTCTTACGGCTGCACCAGATATGGGAGTTTGATTTACTGTTACGGCACGTATTAACAGTTGCTGCAACTCCCTACTCCTTAAGTCTATTGGCTCCCCCGTCTCTAGTAAGTAGCTCCCTAGATCTGATACCAAGTAAGTAGTTTTTGCTGTACCTATAACTACAGTATTGAGGTCTAACATAGTTGATAATGACGTTACTGGCGAGTCCACATTATATGAGAGTGACTTGTTAAGCCGTAACATAGGTACTAATTCATCGCTAGTGGGAAGGTAAAGTAGCTGAATGTCCCCTGCTGCATCACCAGCCAGTATTGCAACTGCCTTA
>JAGGTW010000073.1 GCA_021163585.1 Desulfurococcales archaeon
ATATGACATTCATGAGTCCTCCTTGAGTAGCTAGACCACCTCCGACCCACAGAACAGCTATACATGATAGAACTCCCGTATACACCAGGAATATGTTCATTATGGTTCTACGTTCCCACGGAGGCACCGGCACTAACACGTAGTCGCCTCTGACATCCTTCCAGGGATAAGCCTCAGTAGACTCTTCACGGGACATTAGAAATACCCCTTTAATTTCATAAGGTGAACTTAAAAAACATTTTTCTCAAGACCTATAAAAAACTTTTTGATTAATAGCAGATCCTGGGTACTACTGCTTAGATTTTTTCAGTTCTATTTTAATATAACGAATTTTTTCTTCTGGTTCCCTAACCCCCTTAATAACCAATACTGTCCTGTCATCATCCACCCTAAATACCTCTATGTCACCGACTGGCTGCCCTAGCGAGAATATGTATGCTTTAGTTTCCGTAGACCTGAAATCTATGGTATCATCAAGTTTAAGCCTTTGGGCAATTCTTCTATGCTTAACAACAACAATCTCCTTATTAGTTATAATGTAGTTTTCAGATAAAATTACAAATAGTGTAATAGGTGTTACCACACCTAATATTACGAGGGTGTAACCTGCTGGATGTATTTCCTGTGTTATATAGAACCCAAATAGTAGGGCATTCCACATTATTAATAGTGAAACGATCCACAGCCACCTAGGCACGTAATTGTGCTTGAATATGACTTTAGTACCCCTTACCCTAATCCTCACCGTCAAATCCTGAGAACCCCCACTTGGTTTTCTATTGAGTTTAACCTTATAAGTAACTCATTAAGTAAAAACTCATCTATCAAATTAGAGTTTTTAAGATACCGATATATTTTCTTGAAACAATGTAAATATGTGAGTTAAGTTGATCGTTCAGCCCCCGCCACTAATTAGCGAGGCACTACTCAACTACGTTAAAGAAGTAAGAAACATCATGAGGTACTTGAGGCGCGGTATCAAGCTACTTAATGACGTCCAGGTGAGTGAGGCAATGGAAGAGCTGTCACGTGCTATTAGAGCTGATACTAAAGCAGACAGCTTAAGGCGGGAACTACTCTTCAAGCTAGAGGAGGTCATTAGCGACAGCGCAACACGTGAGGCAATAGTGCACATCTTAAGGAGGCTTGACCTAGTTTCTGAGATGGCTAAGGAAGCCTCAAGATACCTCTCAATAATTCCCTACTTAGAAATTCCGGATGACATTAAGTCACGTATTGAGACACTGAGTAAGCTAGGCCTTGAAGCATGCGACATACTAGTGAGTGCTGTTGCGGCTGTATTAGAGGGAGAGGGAAGAAAAGCGATAGAGTACTCACTTAAAGTTGAGGAGGTGGAGGAAAGCGCAGATAACATTACGCTTGAGGCTAGGAGGATCTTAGTTGATATAGGTGAGAAAATAAGTAACCCTGCACTCGTTCTAATGATATCTAACTTCATTGAGTCACTGGAGAGTGTAACAGATTATGCGGAAGATGCCGCGGACTACATAAGAGCTATAGCACTGTGCACTAGCTGAGTTTATAGTATGAGATTAATAAACAACATATACAATAATGCGGAAGTAGTCATAACAGCTGGGAGTCCGGCCACCCACATAACAACTATTTTTATAAGAGTCTTCACATTAATTGCCTTAATACCCCTAGCTAACCCAACCCCGGCTATCGACCCCACAACTGCTATGGTAGTTGAAACCGGAAGACCCAATCTAGTAATTACAAGAACCGCTATAGACGCCGCTAGCTGGGCGCAGTAAGCTGAGGTATACGTAAGTATTGTTATTCCCGCCCCAACAACCTCAACAACCCTAGACCCCCACATAATTATTCCTATAGACATCCCCATCGCCGCAATAACTAAGGCTACCCCGGAAACATTTATGACAGGAGGTAGCCCGCCAGGTGATGTAAGAGCAAGTATTACAGCCGAGAGAGGACCAGCTGAGTTAGCTACATCATGCGCGCCGTGACTAAACGCCATAGCTGAGGCAGAGGCGAGCAAAAGCAATTTAATGTAGAGTTCCTTTTTCTGTACATCCCTAAATTTACTTAGATATAGCTTATCAAAAATAATGACTAAAGGTATGGAAAGTACTGCAATTACAAGAGACACGTAAACTGAGTAGACCACATTCGAAATACTGGGTACTGAAATTAGAAGTAAAAGAGATGACGAAAACACCATAATGAATACTGATGTAATTAATACGTATGGAAGGCCCTTTTCGCTCTGTAGTGCCTTCCCATATACCTTATATAGCGCAAAAGCTAAGGCAGCACTAACAGCAGGGAGGTACCCCCACGCTGCAGCTATGAAACTCAGGGTACTCCAATTAATGTTTTCCAATCCTACCGAAACAATAGCGAATCCTATTATGCCTCCTACAATATTTCCTGATATGGACATCGGCACCCTAAGTATTGACGCTATAAGTACCCACAGCCCTGTCGCGATCAGCACTGATATCATACCAATAATAATCAAGTGCACGTTCTTAATTTGAGTAATATCTACTATCCCCCTCATAAGCGTCAGGGAAACGTATCTACCAAACAGTAATGCTCCAATAAATTCAAATATAGATGCAAGAACTAAAGCTTTCCTAAGGCTTAAAGCCTTTGACCCAACAACAGTACCAATCATGTTAGCTGCATTATTAGACCCATTATTCCAGGCCACAAAAAAAGCTGCTAGAACAGCAGCCACCAGCCAGTAAATACTGGCTATAACAGTAAATCACCCCAAGCTAACATTAAGAGAACTTACAAGTATTAAAAAGAATTCCCTGAATACTTAATTCATGAGTAATGTATGGTCGGACATTATAGAGATGATGAGTTTTCGGGGAGAATGACATGTGATGAAGCGGTTACCCACCTGATCTGTTGGAAAGACCACTATATACCTATTTCAGTGTAAAAGTCCTCACTTCCGCCATCATCGTACCCGCTATTGAGCCAAATTTCATGTACTGGAAGATCTCCGCCACCGGACTTCCACTCAGCTTTATCTATTTTTACTAATGCTGGTAACGGTGTCATGAGTCCTAAAACAACCGCCTCACCAGTATTTAATGAAGGTAGTAGCTCCAGTAACTCATCTGACAACGTCTCACTAGCTGATTGAACGTACTTCTGGTCCCCGGGCTCAACTAATTTAAGGATTATCTTGTTATTCGTTTGGGACAAAGCATTATCGTCAATGTTTTTAGGTCTTTGACTAACTAAACATAAGCCGACCCCGAACTTCCTGCCCTCCCTCGCTATCCTAGCTACAACCTCCTTAGTTAGTGTCGCCCTGTTCCTAGGTATCAGTACGTGCGCCTCCTCAATAACAACAAGTACTGGAACCGGATACCCGCGTGAACCAGCTCTATTTCTTTTTCTTTCATCGAGAAGTCTCCTGAGGTAGTGTGAGGTAATGACGTCCGCCACCTCCTCGTCAACTTCTCCTAGCTGAAAAACGTTAGCGTGCCCTACCTTAATTACTGAAGTGAGTTCTAGAGGAGCCTCAGGTGAGAGGACCCTGCCACCATACCTGTCTCGTAAATCATATAGCTTAAGTAGTAAGTCAGCTATGGAACCCCTATCATTTGAGGGTATCTTCTTGCTCTTGTCCCTCCGTTCACTCAGCTGCAAGTACTCCTCAACTTTATTAACAAGCATGTCAAGAAACTGCTCAGTCTTTTTAATAGCGAATTTCGACCTAATCTCACTAAATGCTTTCCTAAAGTACAGTCTCTGCTTACTGGCTTTAGGCTCAAGTCCGAGCAGTCTATAGTACTCACCCAGCGTTAGGTCTGCAGGATTAACAGTAGGTCTCACTTTATTTACTTTGGAAGCCACACCGCCGTACTCCGAGTGCATGTCTATTATTAAGACCGTCCCATTCAACTCATCCACAATTCTCCTAACTAGTACAGCAACAGCATTACTCTTTCCAGCACCTGTGATAGCCAGAATGGCTAAGTGCCTACTCACCACAGCCTTAACGTTAACATAGACCGGGACGTTAGGATGATTAACCAGGCTTCCGAGCCTCACCCAACCATCGGTGCTTCTCTTAACGAAAACAGCCCCTAATACATCGTCGGACGCCTCAAAGACCTTAGCAGCAGGTCTAGGAGGATACTTAGGTGTCTCAGCTTCCCCCTCCTTAATTAATTTAGACAACTTAGCGAGCAACCTAGCGTACCCCACCATGTAGTCATGCCTCCCAACCCCGAAAGCCTCCGCCTTAGCGATAGTACCCACTTGAGTAGTATTGCCCGAGACTAGTGGATTACCTATTTTTGAGAGCTCAACAATACCTAACACATACTCACCATCATGATACTCAACAATAATGTACTCACCGACTCTTGGAGGTCTCACCGCAGTGAAGTAAACACCTGTATGAGATGTTTCACCAATCACTCTACCTATTTCATTAAGTTTTAGCTCATTAAGGCCCTTACCGACACCCTTACTTTCCATCATCAGTATTCACCCAGTACTTCACGACCAGTTAATAAATGTGTAATACCCAGCGCATTAACTATATTGGTAAATGTCTCCCTACTCAAGTATGTAATATGGTGCGCCTCATAAAGCGGGTAAGGGTACCCATCACCCGATACGGACTTCAAGATATCAGCTACATCCCTAACAACAGACTCTAACGTATTAGCAGCTGAACTACCAATAATGTAAGGTATCTCAACTTTGAATACAGGTTCCCCTGCACCCAGTCTCACATAAGTTAATAAGATCCTTAGTTTGTCATAAAACTCCCTGAGTCCAAGGACCTTAGGCATCTCCTTAATAGGTTTTTCCTCCAAGTAGGGCTTTGAAAAACCTGATTCCTTAGTCAGGTACTGAAATAACATAATGTCCGTGACCGAGGTCTTACCCTTGAAGAAACGTTTGACGTAGGTCTGCGACCTACTAGTTTTTGAGATAAATAGTACTGGAATGTTGTTTAAGTATGCATCACTAATTAATCTTCTAATAACCGCTAACTTTTCTATGTATTCGAGAGCTGTGATCATCTGCGACTTACTCTCGTCAACATCATAAACTACTGATTCAGTGACCTCCTTAGTAACAATAGGGCAGTTCCTCACAGCATCAATAGATCTTAAAGTCTTAGTTAACTTGTCTTCTATATTACTGAAGACCTCATCTCCGAATTCATGGGACACCCTAGCCAGAATAGTCGAAAGCAGTACATTGTTGAGCGGTGAAGGTGTTATCAGCATAGACCTTAGTGACCCGTCCATAAGCACGTACTCAACGCCACTCAGCATCGACTGTATAGCTACTTTAACCTCAAGCACCTCACGGTATAGACCCACTCTCTCAGCTACTTGAGGAGGAGAGAGCACATCAATATCGGCTACAGATAAAGTCACAGCACTCTCATATTTCCCGTTAGCTAGCCCACGAAATAGTACGGCAGTTGCAGCAACCCCATAAATAGTAAATCCCTGGAAATCCACCTTAATACTGCTGCCGTCAATGCCTGCAGCTGACTCAGGCGCTGCGGGAGACGGTTCATAAGAAATCCAGAATTTCCTGACGTCATTAAGGTGCTCATACCGGTCAAAAATCTCTATTTTCCTGATTATCTCATCCTTCTTTCTTGCTGCAGCAGCAATTAATTCAGAGCTCAATACTACTCACCTCCCTAACCTTAGAGAAGGTATTCTTACTAACCTCGTACACAAGGTCCGCTGCCTCCTTAACCTCGTCATGGTGTGTAACAACTATGAGTTGCGGTATGACCCCACCACCCCTAAACTCCTTAAGCACATCTATGAGCTGCCTCCTTTTATCCTCGTCTAAGTGGATTGTTGGTTCATCCAGGATCAAGAAGCCCAGCCTACCCCCAGAAACAATATTGTGGAGTGCCAACA
>JAGGTW010000039.1 GCA_021163585.1 Desulfurococcales archaeon
CCTTAAACCCCTTCCATATAGCTGATATATTGCCCCCGTTACCAACAGGTACTACGACCCAGTCAGGGACGCCTACTTCATCAGCTATTTCAAATGCCAGTGTTTTCTGACCCTCGATCCTCCAGGGGTTGAGTGAATTTAGGACGTAGACCGGGTATTCCTCAGTTAACCTGATGACCAGCCTCAACGCATCGTCGAAGCTACCGTTAACGAAGGCCAGCGTCGCACCATGGAGTACCGCCTGCATGAGCTTACCCTTAGCCACCTTACCCTTAGGCAGAACCACCAGAGACCTCAGTCCAGCCCTAGCAGCGTACGCACTCATTGATGCTGACGTATTTCCTGTCGACGCACAGGCAACTACCTTTACGCCCAGGTACTTAGCCATTGACACAGCCACCGTCATTCCTCTGTCCTTAAAACTGCCTGTCGGGTTAGCTCCCTCTAGCTTCACGTACGCCCTCCTAGTACGTACTAACTCCTTAGACCTAGCCAGCTTAACTAAGGGAGTGCCTCCCTCGCCCAGAGATACTACCTCCGCTTCAGGAGGTAGCGGTATTAACTCCCTATACCTCCATAACTTAAATGGCCTACCCCTGAATAGGTCCCAGCTAATCTCCGGTACTTTACTAAACTCGACCTGCAGCAACCCGCCACAAGAACACGTAATTCTTTTTTCGGTTAAGCTGAACTCAGAAGAACACTCAATACATTTAATTACGGCTTGGATGTTTGGCGCACGTTCACCACCTTGCTCACCAAGCGAATTTGGCGCATCATTATCACCGTACACCAATGCACTGGTATGATTAATAAGTCTTCTGCTCTGAATGTGGTGCATACGTGCATGCTTTGCCGCTTACCTTCTAATGAAGTCTGAGGTGACTACCTACATTACCGTTCAATTTTTCAGAAGAGACTTCAGGAGATTAAAAAGGATTGTTTTGCCTTACTCAGTACCTCCGCACGATTACTAATCCGCGACGCGATCTCCTGACCTCAACCTCCTGTAGTACTTCCCTGTACCCGCAACTCCTACACTTAATTATGTACCGGATGACCTTAGAGCCGTTGAGTCCCTCGGCCTCGCTGTAGTACGTCATTCTCCCGCCGCACCTGGGGCATTTCTGAGTTCCATTCAACCTCCAATACATTCCTCAAATCACCTCTCACCTGTCTCAGGCGATGCTCCATCAGCCACTGAGGGTGCTGGTGAAGTCGCTGTCCTCAATTAATTATTTGAAGTATGTCTGTAATAAACCTACTTGAGCATTACCTCAATAAGAATTCCGCTATGGGAGGTACTACGCAGTTAATTACTAGTTAACGCTAACCCCCTTCTGAAGGCCTTCTTATTCAGCTCCACCCACGACTTCTTAACAACGTGCTCTATGGCTTTCTCAACAGCTTCAGTACTTAATAGCTTCGTGACACCCACTAAGTGCCCTAACGCAACCATATTGGCCACCCTCGGCGTACCGAGTTCTGTCTCAGCGATCTTAGTGTATGGAGCTAACTTAAGCACCCAGCCCCTCTCGGGTACTTCAGTTACGAATGTTGAGTCAGCAAAAACTACAGCACCCTGTCTGACCAGCCTGCTATACTTCACTAACTGATCACCGTACATAAATACAGCTACGTCAGCCTCCCTGACCTTCATGTACCCGAGCTCCTCAGCACTATCAGCTACTATTATCTCTGCTTTAGAATCACCTCCCCTCGTCTCGGCGGAGTAGGACTCAGTACCTGTTACGTAGTAGTTGCTGAACTTAGCCGCAGCAACACCTATGACGTGGCCTAGGAGAAGGATCCCCTGACCACCCCTACCAGCAATTATTATCTCCCTTCTCACCTAAATTCACCTCAATAAACCGATCATTCTCAAGTACCCGGGGTCGTCCTTATCAACATACTCCCCGATCACGAACCCGCTCTCCCAGTCATAGTAGGACTCATTCAGTGAGGGCTTTGCCTTAACCTTAACCTTCCCCCGTAACTCCATGAACAGCTGCACAGCATCCTTAATACCTATGTGCCTGCCGAACATCTCAGGGCACGTAGACAGTACCTCCACAAATGTGAAGCCCTCCTTCCCCAGCGCCCGGTACACGTACGTCTCGATCAGTGCTGGGTGAGTGACTGACGCCCTAGCAACGTAGTTAGCACCTAATGAGGCAACTAGCTTAACTACATTAATGGGTTTCTCCGGGTTACCTCTGGGGGTTGTAGTTGTGTAGAGGCCTGTGGGTGTTGTCGGGGCCAGCTGCCCACCAGTCATTGCGTAGACCATGTTGTTGACCATGATCACGGTAATGTCCATGTTCCTCCTCGCAGCATGCATCAGGTGATTACCACCTATCCCGGCTATGTCTCCGTCACCCCCAACAACGATCACCTTGAGCTTAGGGTTGGCAAGCTTCACACCTACAGCAAAAGGTATTGCTCTTCCATGAATTGCGTGCACGGTGTCGAAGTTCAGGTATAGTGACATCCTAGCCGTGCACCCTATGCCACCGACGATTACTATGTTCTCCTCCCTCACGAGTCCCTCACTGATCCTCCTACCTATAGCTCTGAGCATGGCTGACATTACGATCCCTATTCCACATCCTGGGCACCAGAGGTGCGGTAGCCTGTCAACTCTCACGTACTTATCTAGGGGGTGGACCTGCCTGCTCACAGCCACTCACTGATCACCTCCTTAATCCTGTCTGGTGAGGGCACATCCAGATCTATAATACCTACCGAGATCACCTCCTTATCCCTCAGCACCCGGGCTACCTCCTTGTACATGAGCCCCACATTATTCTCAACCACAAACACCCTCTTAGCCTTTGAAGCAACCTTCTTTAACCCGCCCTCATCGAAGGGCCAGAGAGTCTTAGGTCTGTAGAGCCCTGCTCTAATACCCTCCCTCCTCAGCTCCCTAACTAAGGCGTAAACGGACCTTGCTGTCGATCCGTAAGCAAAGAACATGTACTCAGCACTGCTTGTGAAGTATGTTTCGTAGTCAACTATTAAGTGGGAATTACGCCTTACTTTCTCCACTAACCTACGGATCATCCTCTCCTGAACCTCCGTAGTCGGAGAGTAGTACCCTCTCTCATCATGGGTTAGTGACTCGACCATTACCTTATACCCATCGCCGAAGCAGGCCATCGGCGGAACAAGATCTTCACCGGGCTTAAAGGGCATGTACTCTTGAGGCGGTACCTCAGGCTTCCTCCTATTAACGATCTCCAGCTCACTGGGGTTCCTGATAATGACCTTCTCCCACGTGTGCGCCAACATGGCGTCAGACAGAATAACTGTTGGAACCCTCAGCATTTCCGAGACATTAAATGCCTTCACAGTTAGGTCGAATGCCTCCTGCGCAGACCAAGGAACTAGCACGGGGAGTTCGTAATTCCCGTGACTCCCATACCTTACCTGAAAGACATCGTACTGGCAGGACCTCGTGGGCACACCGGTCGAAGGGCCTGCCCTCATGACATAGACCACGACGAGAGGTGTCTCAGTAATTATTGCGAAGCTAAGGGCCTCAACCATGAGTGAGTAGCCCGGACCACTCGTAGCTGTCATAGCCTTAGCTCCGGCCCAAGAAGCACCTATCACAGCATTAATCGACGCTATCTCATCCTCAAGCTGAATAACAACACCTCCCCTCTTAGGCAACTCCTCAGCAAGGTACTCGAGAATGTCTGAGGTGGGAGTTATGGGGTATCCAGCAAAAAATCTGAGTCCTGACGCCATAGCCCCCTCAGCAATAGCTATGTTAGAGGTTACGTACTCGACCCTCAACCACCCACCACCTCAACAAAAATAGCTAAGTCTGGGCAGCACCACTCACACGTTCTGCAACCTATGCACTTCTCAATAAATTTGGGGACAGGGTACCTGAACCCCCTGGCGTTTGGGTTACTGCCCCTTACGAATACCTTCGTAGGGCATAAAGTTACGCATAGCTGACATTCCTTACATCTGTCCTTAATGATTGTGACCTTAAACTTGCCTGAGGATGCTGTGACGGTCTCTACATTCTCTTGAAGAGCTGGCATTTTAGCCCAAATAAATTTTTAAGAGGTTAATAAAAAACTTTGACCTCTCAAGAAGTCAAGGTAAAAATGTGTTATGTGATACGCATCAGTAGGTGCTGGATCAGTCCCTGACACGTACTTACATTAAAGCATTTTTAGGGGTCTTTGTTTTAATAGTTAAAAATTACGTGAGTGCTGAAATACCTACCTTGATTTTATCTTCATCACATACCATGACGACTAGTTTATCTTTCATTACAAGGTCTATTTCTCTAACACCGTTCTCCCGGAGCTGGGAAGCTATGAATGATGCCACCCCAGCTATGAAGGCAGATGCCTTAGCGACAGCCTCAGGTTCGAACGCCTTAATAGGCTGGTACACCTTTAAGTCATCTACAGTCCCACTCCGGCTGACCGTTATTACTACGTTGAAGCCCGCAGATATGTCGTGGACGCTCTCTAACTCAGGTGCACTGACCTCCTCACTCTCAACTACTGATTCACGGGTTATGCTCGCCATACATGAAGCACCGGTATAATGTATCCGCTACTTAATTCCTTAAAAAACCTCTCATTAAAAGCTGGTGTATTTAGTTTAGCCTTTTTAATAAAATTCGGTGCCCAGGTCTCCCTATGGGGTGCCTGAGTGAGCATTGTTGATGTTGTTGCTGAGCTGGTCAGGAACGTCATGAGTAGTGACCCCGTCCACGGGTACCCACACGTAATGAGGGTGAGGAAGCTCGCACTACAGCTAGCAGCTCACTACAACAGCGTGGATAAGGAGGTTGTTGAGCTGGCTGCACTACTTCATGACATAGGGAGGAGCGGTCCTGGCATGACGGACCACGCATTTACTTCAGCAAGGGTGGCTGGACTCCTCCTCAGGGCTATGGGGTACTCTGAGAGCAAGGTCAGGGCTATCGTTGAGGCCATAAGCACTCACTCATACTCAGCTGGCAGGGAGCCTCAGCTGCTTGAAGCTAAGATCCTCAGCGACGCCGACAAACTCGACGCTCTGGGTGCTGTCGGCATAGCTAGGGTATTCCTGTATTCTGGGGCTATAGGTAGGGGCATTGAGGACTCAATAGCACATATTAAGACCAAGATCCTTAAGCTCCCAGACCTCATGAAAACACCTGAAGGAAGAGAGCTGGCTCTAAAGAAGGTTAAGATAGTTATGGAGTTCATAAAGTGTATTGAAAAAGAACTTAATCTAGGGAAGTAAGTCAGGGAGTACAGCACGCTTAACCAGTGCCCAGTAAGGGCTGGTCAGCGTCCAGCAGCAACTAGTCAGTGCTCAGGAACCTCACTATAGGGTCCAATGCCTCATACCTAAGTGGTGGTGGGGGCCAGTACTCACTTGGTGGAACCTCAACTACTGCATCAGGTCTGAGCAATCTGGCGAAGAACCTACTGTCCAGCTCATTAACTGACTTAATAGCTGATACGTAGGTACCCAACTTGCTCCCGGAATAGACCATAGCCCTGGAGGGCGTGACAATGACTAACGCCCTGATGTAGGGTGCTAGAGATGCTGAAGGGAGGAGCGCGCTGCTGAACGACTCAATAAGTACTACATCAGCCTTCTCGAGGAGTGACTCGGCAGCATGCTTAACTGCCGCATCTACCTCCCTACTACTTAAGTAGTTAGTGAGCCATGAACTACTCACCCTGACTAGGGGCTTGAAGGTACTTAACGCACTCTTCACTTCCTCCTTGAGCTTAGGTGTGAGATTACCTAGCACATCCTCAGCTAGGAAGTACCTCCTCACAGTAAATGATATTCTGGCAAGTACCGCCTGAGCAACTGCCGAGTCGACAGTACTTAAGTAGCTGTCTATGCTCACGAACCTAGTTACGTCCGGGACAGCAGTCAGTATATCTACGGGGTTCTGGAGGTCCGGATCTGTTACGAATCCTAGGTCCATGTATTTGAGGACGTCTTCACCTACGAGTACGCCCAACCTCACCGACTCCCTGAAGACCTTAAGCTGGTACCAGATACTGTGTGCGGCAACAGGCTTAAACACAGCCACTCCATATCCAGCTGACTTCAGTGCCTTAGCCAGCGACGCGGTGAAGTACGTCTTACCTGACTCATGAGGTAGGAGTCCTGAAATGAGTACCGCACCCGTCATGGCCTCAACCCGCATGCGGTGCTACTGCAGTTCTTAATCTCTAGTCAGCACACCCTCAACAGCCTCCCTGAACGACCTGTAGAGTTCATCATCGAACGCAACCAGCAGGATCTTCCTCAATGTAGTCCCCTCAGACACGTGCTTAACTATGGAGTCAACAATTACTTCAGCAGCTACCCTAGGGTTGAGTCCACCGACACCCGCCCCCATCCCTGGAAATGCCACGGACCCGACCCCCAGCTCTCTGCAGAGATTCAGCGCTGCATTTACTGCAGCACGTACTTTCTCAGTCGTTGTTCTCATTGCCGGGTACTCCATCGTTGGTGCGTGAATTACATACTTCACGGCAAGCTTTCCGGCAGTAGTAGCTACCGCCTTTCCGACAGGTACTGGGGCATGCCTCCTGGCATCATCTTCAATGACCTTTCCACCAGCCCTTTTAATAGCTCCAGCAACCCCGCCACCCATGATCATCTGCGAGTTGGCAGGGTTGACTATAGCGTCAAGGTCCTTTAATTTAGTTATGTCCCCCTTAACAACCTCCAACTCAATACCTTTATATCTGACCACTCCTCCCACCATAACAGCTAAATCAATCAACTGTAATTAACTTATACTAATTGCTCACCATCAACAGCGTAGGTGTGGAGCAGGCTTCCCGTAGTAAAATAACACTTAATTTCCTCTAGAAGAGATTGTGTAGGGGTACACCCGGGAAATGATGTACTTCTCAGTGCTCGGCGGTCCTCAGAATGTACAGCGTATGCGGTGGCTCAAGCTGGTGGGGGGTACCAAGTGAACGTTCTGAATAAGTGCTGGGCTCCTGTCCGGTGGTGTCCGAATGAGGTTCAGGGCGCTCCATGAGGTCTACGAATGTGTTAATAGCGGGTTGTACGTTGACTTCAGCACTAATCTTAATCCTCTAGGACCTCCTAGAATGCTTTCAGAGCTAGTTGGTGAGTGTGTAAGAAGTAAGGTATGGACTCAGTATCCAGACCCCAATTACTCAGAACTGAGGGAGGCTATAGCCTCCTTCTACGACTTGGATCCTGAGCGCATAATTTTATGTAGCTGTGCATCGGAAGCAGTTAACTTAGTGATAATGTCAGTTAAGCCCCACACGGTTTTTGCTGTTGCGCCAGCACGTGACGTCCCGGAGCACGCCTGCACAGCTCTCGGCATCAAGCTTAGGTACGTACTTATGTGTGAGGAAAAGAGCAAGTTCGAGGTCTGCATGGAGTCTTTGGCGAGATACGTGAGGGGTGGGGGAACATATGTGGTCTTAGTAGTGAACCCGAATGACCCCACAGGAACCTACATGCAGCCTGGCGAAGTACTGTCCTTGGCGTCGGAATTTAAGAATACGTTATTTATTGTTAATGAAGCTTACGTGGATCTCTCCGGAATGGACTCACTCACCAAGTACGATGTACCCGAGAATGTAGTAGTTATCAGGTCACTCACTGAGTCCCTCGCGTCCCCTGGACTCAGCCTGAGCTTCATATACGGTGGCTACAGGTCGCTCACTGAAGTACTTGACTCCCTCAGGCCGAAGTGGAATATCAGCTCGCTCTGCAGCTGCACCTACACTAAGTTACTGAGAGATCACGCTGCCGAGCTGAGGGAGTACTTGGCTGACTCCGTAAGGTGCATTCGTGAGTGGAGGGAGTACTTGGTTGGGCATCTCAGGCTGCTAGGTCTTAAAGTATTTGACTCTGTCACGAACTACGTTCTAGTTAAGCACTCAGGAATAGATGCTAGGTACCTCCACAAGATACTGGTCAGGAGGTATGGGGTTGCTGTTCACCCAGCACACGTATTCTACGGTCTGGGAATGGACTACAGCAGGTTCTCTGTACGTCACCCTAGGTACTGCAACGTCCTGCTGAGAGCTCTTGAAGATGTCCTGAAAGCACACTGATCTTCTGCGCAGAAGCAATACTTAGTGAACTCCAGCATTTTTGTGTCGCTATGAAGTAGATTTAAGAATTGGTCAGCGAGCTTACTACGGTGCTGATTTCATGGTTAAGGCTTTGGGTATTGACCCAGGCACCGGGAGTTTTGACTTAGTGGTTATTGAGGGGGGACGCGTAGTCGCTGAAAAGAGCGTAAGTACTTTTGAGGTAGCCAAAAACCCGGAAGCACTGGTTAAGGTGGTGGAGGAGTTAGGTGAGGTTGACCTAATAGCTGGTCCGTCAGGGTATGGTGTCCCACTCACTTTTAATAGCGACATTGTTGAGCCTAGGAGATTCGCTCTCGAGGTACTACTCCTTACCAGTGAGGAGGACTTAGAGTCCGGTATTAAGTCTGGTGAGGTAGGTATGGCTGTTTACGACGCGCTTGCCAAGGTGGTTGAGGAGTTCTGGAGGAAGGGGCTTAATGTATGCTACATTCCGTCAGTAATACTCCTCCCTACAGTCCCGGATTTCAGGAAGGTAAACAAGCTGGACATGGGGACTGCGGATAAGATGGCTGTCGCAGTACTAGGTGTCATAGATCAGTCTAGGGAGCTGGGTTTAAGTTACAAGGAAACGAGCTTCATACTGGTTGAGGCGGGCTTCGGGTACAATGCAGTAATCGGTGTTGAGGACGGGTTAATAGTTGATGGTTTAGGAGGGACTCTTGTCCACACCGGGTTCTTGACGGCGGGTGCTCTTGACGCCGAGATCGCTGTGCTGGGTAGGTTGTGGGTCAGGAGCGATGTATTTCATGGAGGAGTAGCTGACATCTGCGGGACTTTCGATATTGAGGATGTGGTCAGGGGCTACCTAAATGGTGAGGAGCCGTACACCACGGCCTTCAAGGCCTTCATAGATGGCATTCTCAAGGCCGTGGCCGCAATACGTACTTCGATTAGGAAGCCTAAGGAGATCCTCCTGTCAGGGAGGTACTCAAGAAATAAGGTGGTCAGAGAGATACTTGAGGAGGCGCTGTCGAGGTATGCTCCAGTAAGGAGGCTGAAGGGCCTTGAGGGGGCCAAGGTGTCTAAGGAGGCTGCACAAGGCTATGCCGTAGTTGCTGAGGGGGTGGCTGGCGGCGAGTTCAGCGACCTGGTCAGGCGCATGAAGATACCTGAGGCGAAGGGGACTGTGGCTGACTGGGTCCGCCACCCCAGACTTCGTGAAGTGAGGGAGAAACTAAGGAGAACCTACTCCGAAGTAGTACGTAATCCCAAATTATGACTTTCTTGAGGAGCGGTTTGAGATACGTCCTTACAACGTAGCAATATTAATGTTTAATTACGTTATTTTGAAGGTATTAGAGGAGTCGGCAAGTACTTAATTAGTAGCTAGGAGGGTCGTCATGAGCTTAAGTAGGATTGAAGAGGCCGTTCAGTTAATTACTGAAAACATAGGTAAGTATGTCGTTAACTATAGGGAGCACATTAAGGCTTTAGTATTGACGGCGGTGGCCAGGGGTCACATACTCATATATGGACCGCCAGGGGCGGCGAAGACCTTTACAGCTAAGCTCTTCTCCCAGCTAGTAGGGCTTAAGTTCTCAAGAATTCAGTTTACCCCCGACATACTGCCCAGCGACATACTGGGCGCTAAGGTCATTGACCCGAAGACTGGTGAGCTGAGAACGGTGTTAGGTCCTATATTCGCTAATGTGGTACTAGCTGACGAAATAAATAGGGCTAATCCTAAGTCACTTGCTGCGCTACTTGAGGTCATGCAGGAGAGGCAGGTGACTATAGAGGGCGACACCTACAGGCTTCCTGAGCCCTTCATAGTTATAGCAACTCTTAATCCTGTGGAGGCGCACGGCGTCTTCCCGGTACCTATAGCTGTTCTAGACAGATTCATGACCAGCTTAGCCTTCAACTACGTAGGGTTCGACGATGAGGTTGAGATGGTTCAGCGTGACTTAAGGTACGACCTGGAGCACCTATCCCTGAAGCCTGTCATAAAACCTGAGGACTTCAACAACCTCTACGAAGAAGTCAAGAAGATTAAGGCTTCTGCAGATATAGTGAGTTACTGTGTTGAGATCGTCCGCGCACTGAGGTCGCGGACTGAAGTATCTTTTGGGCCTTCACCTAGGGCAACACTTCACCTGATAAGGCTTGCTCGGAGCATGGCTGCTGTAGAGGGTAGGGACTACGTCATCCCTGACGATGTAAAGAAGGCGGCTAAGTACGTGCTCAGACATAGAGTCATTACTGAGAAGAGTGACTTAATGACTAATCTGCGGAAGGCTGAGGAAATAATTACTGATGTGCTTAAGTCCGTTAAACCTCCCTGGTGAGTTTCTCAGAAAGCTCTTCATAGACCTTTAAGCACAGGAGTACTGAAACAGATGTACCTCCCAATATTAGGAGTCCTTCAACAACCGATCCCATCAGCCTCAGGAGAACAATGACCAGAGTGTAGAGCAGTGCCGTAGCAGTAACCCTCAGCCCACACTCAAGTAAACGACCTTCGTAGAGCCTGTGAACGAGGTAGAGTACACCCATGAGTGCTGAGAGCCCTATGGCCCACGCCCTCTGAAGGTCCCCACCCGTCGCAACTGAGAGAGCAGTCATACCTAATATGAATGCGTATATGCTCGCTGCCGGCCTTAGAGCCCTGGACAGGTATATTGTTGTGAGCGCTAACAGAGCCACCCAGTAACTTGAGGTGAAGTACGCTAAGGTTCCAGCAAGCAGTAGTGACGCTGCTAAGCCATAGCCGAGTGGGATGAAGGTAATTAATAGAGCTCCTCCCATATAAATTAATGCTTCAGTACTTCCATACAGCCCCTTAATGACTAGAGAAACAAGTGATGCGTAAGCTACAGCAAATACGTAGAGCCTCACCTTATGAGGCAGGTCACCCACCATGAGTGAACACCACAACTCTCACATTCCTCTTCCTCAATAATGGGATATACTTATCAAGTTCCTGCCTTAGCTCCGACACCCATCTGCTAACCGCCTCAGAGTAACGTGAGTACCTCAGATGCGTATCCATGACGGGTTCAAGTATGACCACCGTATTAAAGCCACTCAAGCCATCATGCACCGCTAACTCACCCAGCAGGTCAGGTGATACAATAGCTAAACTACTGCCTAATGCATGAGGTCCAGCCCTCTTACATAAAGTCCTGAACCTTCTTGGGTCACTCACCTCACTAATACTCAACCCAACACCGCCAATACTTACTCTCCTAACCCCGATCCCCTCTAGAACCTTCAGTAGCTGAAGCAGCTGAAGATAACCCATTAAGTAGCTACATATGTAGCTTCCGGGCACGAGAGCTACCGTGTCAGTAAACCCAACATCATAAACTGATGGCTCGCGACCCAGCTCAAGCACCTTAGTTCTCAGTCCACCTGAGTACAGGATACTCTTCGCCACCACCAATCTCAAGTCATCACCGACAGCGTAGGACCTCACACTGTCGACTGAGGGCTCCCTAAGTCTGACCGACTTCCTCGAAGTAATAGTTACGTCAGCCTTAGGTAGCTCATCTCTAGCTACTCTTACCTCAGCATTTACTACCTTGTAGGTTGGGAGCAGATATACGGGATGGTGGAGCTTTAGAAGCACCCTGCGGCTGATGTAGCTGGAGAGCGAGAGTGCCTTATAATTAAGAATTACTTCGCCACCACCCGGTACTGTAGCTTCGGTGCAGACATCACCTTCTAAAACAGCAGTTGACTCATCAATGTCATCGCATACAGTGACTCTTACGGTATCGCCGACTCTAACACGTAGCTCCACATCCCTCCTAAACCCTCTGAATCTGACATACTTCTCAGCAATTACCTCCGCATCAATTGCTTTTTTCGATGCCGCAGCAAGCAACATCAGTATAACTACGAGGCCTGCAGCAGCTGCTATACTGCCCTTCAGCAAGACGGCTGCTGTTAGGGCTGAGTAGGCCGTGATAAAGAGAGCAAGTTCACTCCTAAAAAATTTAAGGAGTTTATTACGGCCCTCACGCCTTACTTCCCTGCTGAAGCCTAGGAGCTTGATTAGCTCACCTAGCTTCCGCTCAGCACGGTCGGTCACCAACCTAACTATATTGTGGTGTGCTACCTTATTGCGCACATCCACTACCGAGTAGACCGTGAGGGCGTAGACAGTGAGGACAGCAGTAATCATTATTGCATCTACAGTGGAGACCACTTAAAAGCACCTGCTATGAGTACCTTAGCTACGAATTTTCTCATTAAATACCTCAGTTCAGAATCATTCTCTCGACCCCCGTACCTCCACCCCTCATACACGCTCACCAGCCTATTTAAGGTAGTCAGCGTCTCAGAGCTCATGTAGGAGCTCACCACATCCACCGCCTCCCTAAAAGTTAAGTATTCTCTGAAATCTACGTTGAGGAAGTAATAGAGTGCTGTAATAGCTTTTCTAATTAATTTCGGGTAGTTTATTGTGCGGTCGGTAGCCACTACGAAATATATTGCTAACCCCCTAATCAGAGTAATGAACCTTCTGCTCATCGTCAGTACAAACACCGCCACAGCCAGTATTATGGTTATACTAGTTATGTTATTGAAGAAAGTCTCCCCCAAGTAACTACTTAGCGGGTCATAAACCTCAAATCTAGGAAATCTCTCAAGAAGCCTGCCGCGAACTCTAACTGCAACATGCGGAAATGGCTCAATTATTGAGCTTGGTGAAGCCCCCTCCGCAAATGTGCCACGCACCCTAGGGGGTTCACCAGACATTATTGTGGTTGCTACAGCTCCGCTGGGTGACGGATCTACGTTAATATACCCTATGACACCAGGTATGTCTGGATTTACTTCTGTCCAGGCGTGGAGCCCGTAGATAGCCTTATCCTCCTTTACACCGACGTAGTAGAGCCCTACGGTCATACTCGAGTTAACGCCTAAGAACCGCAGCATCAGCGTTAGTGCAGAGGCATAGTGAATGCACATACCCTTCCGCACGTGGATGAGGAATGCTGTGACGGCATCGCCGTACTTACTTCCTTGAGCACTGAGGTTTACCGGTCCATACTCCGCCCTAGTCCTCACCTCCATTGTCAGAATGTCAACTAATTTTGAGAGGTGTATGCTGCCCCCATACGTGCACATCGGCAGGAAGTACTTTAGAGTAAGGTTCTTCATGAGCCCCACAAATTCCCGGCTGTACGCCCCACCCTCCCTCGAGCTCATCACCTTCAGAACCAAGTTGCAGGAGTCAATTACTGAGAAATTGAGAAGTATTGAAGACAGTTGTTCGTAGCTCGAGGACTTGACCAGTACTCTTTCTAGTGACTTGTTCCCTAAGTCAATACCTACGTACCTCAGTCCCCTATCTACGTACACTGTTGCGTTCAACTGAGTATGAGCATTAATCGCCTTAGGGATTGGGATGACCGAAGTCAGAACATTAACAGGGATAGTACTCTCAAGAGGGCTGGTACCGAAAGCCATTACGGGAGGCATCGGCAGGAGAGTGAGGTTACCTAATCTAAATACCTTGTCCCCGCCGTATTCCAGAAGCGTGTAGTCTGACTCATTACTTACGTGGACCTCCTTAGTTACGCGTAGGTTGTACTCTTTAAAGTAGATCGTAATTAAGTAATTGTACTCTCCCATCCTAGTTACGTTGTAGTTTACGTGAAGTACTGTGAGATTACCTAGGCTTAAACACCAAGACAGGCCCTCGTACCTATCGTAGGTAAGAAATTTAATGTATCTTATTGGGCGCCCCCTGTACTTAAGCATAACCTTAAGTGACGTGTTAGTACCGTACGTCAGCCCCAACTCATTACTCAGGTTTATGCTAGCTACCTGAGGCTCCGGAGGAGGTCTAACTGCCTGAGTCCCCGGCAGATTACTTATTAGCTCTAGTCCGAGCATGAACGGAGGCGTTCCCACACTCACTACGTACGTCACAAGAAATACGAGTACGGTGACGGCTAATGCTAATTTAATAACCCTTCACCATTAATAGGTCGTAATAAGAAAATATAACGGTTTTAGAC
>JAGGTW010000049.1 GCA_021163585.1 Desulfurococcales archaeon
AACCCCCACCATAAATCGGTATTCTATTAGGTGACTCCGGCTTGGAGCGGATCAGTGCTTCCCAGTATGTCTTATTTTCAACATCACCGACAATCACGGCTACTATACCTTCCCTACCGACTATGAAGGTCGTCGGTATCTCAGGGGGCATCTCATACTCTCTGATCAGTTCAAAGAACCTCACCCTGCATGACTTGTTGGTAGCTATGTCGCAGAATATTGTTATGCTGCCGTAGTGTTTTAGGAGGAACTCCTCGAGTGATCTGCAGGCCTTACATCCGCTTGAGCCATAGACGAACAAACAGGTCGTCATGTTGGAATTACTGACCTGCTGACATACTGCCTGGTCGGTATTGTCGGGTGTCTGAGCATGGGTTACGGCTAAGGCCGTGACCATAAGTATGGTTAGGGCGGCGCAGACTGTAACCACATGCCTGTCAGCACGGTTCAGCACAGAGGCTTAGCCCCTAGTAAGTATTACTTAGGTGAGTATAATACTGTTGCTAGCTAAAATGTACTTATGGGGTGCGTGAGTGGGGTGTGTCGCAGTAACCGGAGGTAAGGGAGGAACAGGCAAGAGCACTGTAGCAGTCAATGTTGCTTTAGCTGCAGCTGAGCACAGAGATGTAGTGCTGGCCGACCTAGATGTTGAGGCACCCAACGACCACATCCTACTTAACGCCGAGCTTGAAGGTAGGGAGGAAATAAGAATTATGATTCCTTTCATAGACTACAGTAAGTGTGTTAAGTGCGGCACCTGCGCCAAAGTATGTGACACAGGCGCCGTACTGGCCCCGAAGGGAAGGTACCCCTTCACACTCCCAAGACTCTGCAGCGGGTGTAGAGCATGCTACTTCGCCTGCCCAACCAAGGCTATTGCGGAGGGCTTCAAGGTAATTGGGTACACGTACAGAACGGAGGTCGTGTCAGGCAGTAAGTCCCTGACGCTAGTAACTGGTGTACTGCGTGAGGGCGAGGAGCACGTTACTCCAGCAGTACTAGCTACTAAAGACAGAGCTTTGAAAGAGTCGAGAGACCTCCTAGTGATCGATACAGCTGCTGGCTCAGGGAACACCGTCACAGCCTCCATAGACGGGTCAGACCTGATCATAGCTGTAACTGAGCCCACCCCACTCGGCGTACACGACCTCGAGTTAGTGCTGGAGCTGGCCAGCAGGCTCGGCGTCGAGGCCCTAGTCGTGATCAATAAGGTTGGCATAGGGCCTAAGGAAAAGGTAGCCGATATAGTAGTTAGGTACGGAGCCAGAATAATTGCTGAAGTGCCGTACTCTAAAGATATTATTGAGTCGTACGTAAAGGGGGTCCCGATAATTGAGGCTGATCCCAGCAACCCCATAGCGTCTAAGTTCAGAGAACTCGGTAAGTACTTGAGTGAGGTGGTCTAAAGTGATTGAGGTTGCTATAGCTAGTGGAAAGGGGGGTGTGGGCAAAAGCACTGTGGCAGCTTCACTAGCCATACACTTCTCCAAGCAGGGCTACGATGTAGTTCTGGCTGATGCTGACGCTGAAGCACCTAACGTGCACTTAGTGTTAGGTATTAATTCATGGGATGAGGTAAGGAGCTATAGTGAGGGCTACATAGCCAAGATCGACTACAGCAAGTGCACTGGGTGCGGCAGATGCGCTGAGGTATGCGCGTTTAAAGCAGTGAAGTATGTAGGGGGCAGGTACGTAATCAGCGAACTTACTTGCGAAGGCTGCTTGACGTGCTCGCTAGTGTGCCCTGAGTCAGCTATATCACGTACTAGAGTAGTAGCAGGTGAGGTCAGGGTAGTTAGGAGGACTAGGTGGGGGTTCCCACTGGTTAGCTCCCTGCTGACCCTGGGCAGGCCGAACTCAGGCAAGCTAGTTACTGAAGTAAAGAATACTGCTAGAACCTTCGCCAACGATAATTCAATCATAATCATTGATTCAGCCGCTGGTATAGGTTGCCAGGTAATTGCTTCACTAGCTGGGGCACACATGACGGTACTTATTGCTGAACCTACACCAGCAAGCTTCAGCGACTTAAAAAGGGTTCATGCAGTAGCCAAGCACTTCGGAATACCGTCAGCACTGATCATTAACAAGTCCGACATAAACCCTGACTATACCGAAGTAATTACCGAGTACGCTAAAAAAGAAAAAATAGATTTCTTAGGTACAATACCGTATGATGAGGACATCCCTAAATCCCTCAGCCTCCTAAAGCCACCTACCGAAGCTTTCCCACAGTCCCCGGCCAGCAAAGCACTCAGAAACGTTGCGAGAGTGTTTGAGGAGAGAATTCTCAGAAACTGGAGTAAGTGGCGCTCCGAATTTAAACCTACTGAAGCAAGACCCTACGTACCCATAATTATTAAGCCTGACGAACACAGTATTAGCGGTGAAGTAAAGTGACTAAAATCGCGTTTCCTACGGGAGATACGGGAGGACTAGATGACGGCGTCTACCCGCGATTCGCCAGAGCACTGACATTGACCATCGTAGAAGTTGATAAGGACTTCAACGTAGTCAACGTTAAGGTACTTAAAAACCCGGGCACGGACGCTGCTAGAGGTGCTGCAGTGAAGGTCGCTGAACTACTGTCGAGTGAGGGTGTTTCAGTAGTAGCTACCGCTAGCCTAGGTCCTCACGCATCAGCAGTACTTCAAAACTTAGGTGTGCGGGTAGTACAAGTAGAAGAGGGCATGGCTGTGAGAGAGGCCCTGAAAAAAGTAAGGGAAACCCTAAAGTAGTTTTTCCGACTTACTCATACCTCAGAGCTACAGCTGGGGGTATCTTAGCCGCTCTCTGAGCCGGGAAGACACCCCCCAGTATTCCCACCATGATCGTGATTCCCAAGGTCCTCAAGATGAGTTCAGGCGTTATCATTGGTGGCGCCCTAATCACTATATTCGCCGTAGCTCCTTTAATTACGAAACCCCCACTAGCAAGCAGGTGGGCCCCTGCAATACCTAAGCTGATCCCGATCGCCGCACCAATCAAGGACATTAGGAGTGCCTCAGCTAGTATCATGGCCATCACCTGCCCGTCAGTAAATCCGAGTGCCTTAAGGACGCCTATCTCCCTAGTCCTCTCAATAACTGACGTGATCATCGTAGCAGCCGTGCCCGCAACAGCGACGGCGAACGCTGATAGTGAGGTAGCGAATGTTATGAAGTTCATGGCCCCTGATACAGAGCCCACGATCTGCGCTATTCCCTTAAACGATATTATGTCTATGTTGTCTCCGTAGGTGTCTCTAAGCTTATTTACGACCGCTGACACATAGGTAGGAGACTTAAGTATTATAATTATGCCTGACCAAGTCCTCATGTGCAGGATCTTATTGCCCGAATCCGGTGGTAGGAATATTGCTTTATCAGGCGATAGTATCATCGCGCCACCATACTCGGCCAGTATACCCTTCACTCTGACCGACGTTCTAGAAATCTTGACCTTCCCCCCGGATTCCACCTTAGTGAGCACTATGGGGACTGCATCACCCACATCATAGTACTTAGTTCCTGTAGACTCTGATTGAGATACGTAGTACCCGATCAGAGCGCAGGTGATCTCACTCGGCGACGGCACATCACCCTCCTTAACCTTGAGGCCGCCGATGACCTTGAAGAGGAGGTCCATGTCGATAGCGTAGACATACACCTGCAGCTTCTTCTCAGGCGTACTAACGTATGCTTGAGTTAAGTAGAATGGACCTGCCATATCGACCTCAGACATGCGCTTAATGAAGTCTAGGTCGTCCTCCTTGAGCGTGTATTTCGAAGTACTGAAAAGAACTATGGTGTTCTGGCCTAAGGCGAGCAGTTGCTGCTGAACGTAGTGTGTGTGACCCTGAACCACACTGGTTATCATGACTAGTGCTAGGGGGCCTATGGCAATACCTACGATTGTCAGGACGGCCCTCAACCTCCTCTCTGTCAGCGCCTTAAATGAGTACCTGATTATGTCGGGCACCATGTACAGCATTACTAGACACCCTCATATGTCTCTGGGAGCCTGTGCTTCTTCAGGTATGACCTTATGGCCAGCCCAACCAGAGCCAAGAATACTATAACAGCAACAACAACTATAACGAACCACGTATTACCAGCCCAAGTCAGCGGCCCTGCAGATACACTTGTAGTTTCGGTTACGTTCTCCACTACTACGGGTACTGAAGTATTGATTTTTAGTAGCTCATTGTATGGGTTCCTGTACATGATCACGATCGTGGCCTCACCCACAGGGCCCGTGCTTAACTTGACAGTAAATGATGTCTGAGATGATGGGTCGAGGTCGCCGACGAAGTAGGGCTCCGATTTCTGCCCACCAGCTAGCACGACCACCTGTATCCTCTGTGCCTGGGCATTCCCTAAGTTAGTCAGTGTGCCTGAGACGCGGAGTTCCCCAACTCTCCAGACAGCCTTTATATCACTTACCTCAAGCTCTATGTAAGGCTCAACTACGACGCTGAATGACATGTTAACTACCCGGTTATTTCCGCTTACGTCAGTGTAAATTATGGCTGCTGTAAAGGGTACCGTTCCATATGTGAGGGTTATGCCAGCCTGAGTCGGCATTGGGTTAAAGTACACGGTGACGTTGACCTCCCTTACCTTCCCAGGCTCTAGAGTGCCTAGGTAGTAACTCGTCTTCTTAACCAGTAGGGTGCCTGTTGTTGGAATTATGTTTAGGTATACATTATATATTGGTGATGTCCCTACATTGAGTACCTTAACCCTCATGACCCCCTCACGCTCCTCAAACCTGAGCGTACCGTCAGTCCACACTAGTACTAGCTTAGTTGTTCCTAACACATGGACAGGCACCCTAAATACGTAATACCTGAGGCTACCCCAGTGGTCAATAAAGGACACATTCATTACTGCATAGTACGTGCCGGGAGCTACATTAAGTATGTTAACAGGTATTACGAACGTTAGGATGTCTCCTTTACTGAAGGACGTCACCTGCTGCCCGATGGCTTGAGCAGGTACCGTTAGTGGCAGGCGCCCTACACCCGGTATGCTTATACCCTGCAGTCCTGCACTACCAACCTGCGGTGTAATGACTGTCGAAGTAGCCGCTATCCTCACCCTAGACTCATTATTTAGTGAGGAGACGATTCCTTCAGGCAGGGTCACATCCGCTACTACACCAGTTATTGACGGGAAGTCTGTATTCCTAACCATTACGTACAGCAAGTTGCCGTAGGTTCCTGGCTCACCCGCCCTGCTGTACCATCCAGAGACTACGTACTCAAGCCCGTACCTGACCTCATTAACTATTATTGAGACCTTGAACTCCTCCTCCTTCTCTACGCATGCACCACCAGACAGCACCGTGTACTTCAGGTACAGTACCGCGTCATACCTGCCTGAGCTCAGGTTTCCCACACTAACGGTGAACTCTAAGGTTACTGTCCTATGTGATGCTACAGGTCCTTCGACATACGCCCTAGCAACCCCTCCTTCCTTAGACCAGATTCCCTTAGGTAGCTTTAATTCAGCATTGATACCTGCTATGTTGAATGGGTAGTTATTAGCTAGCACAACAGCGTAGGTCGCATTCTCCGTGTCCGGGAATACGGGCTGGTTGTTCAGCCAGCCGTAATCCACTAACTCGATTCCTGTGCCCCTGAGGGCCGCATACTCCTCAACCCTTAATGTCCTCAGGAACTCCTGTGTGTAGTTGATGAATGCGCCGCCGAGTTCAAACGCGTAGTTAACCACTACTCTGAACAATATGCCGCCGACCCCTACGCTGCCTAGGTCAACGTAGAGAACCGCCCTACATGAAGCACCACTACCTAGTGTCGTAGCAGCTAAGGTACTGTCCTCAATAACTACAACAGACTTATTTACAGGGACTACGGTGACGACAATATTACTTGCTGAGTACCTGCCAGCATTAACTAACTCAATATGCACGGGGACCGAGCGCTCACCAGGGTAGGCTGTCTGGGGCTCTGTCGCCCCCCACCACATCCTAGTTAGTTTTAACTCAGGCCTGAACTCGTCTGGATTACTGATGACCAGCTTTATTCTGAACTCTCTGCTACTGTACAGGTACGAAGTTCCTGATGAAACGACGTAGTCCACCATTAATGTCGCATTCCATACACCCGGAGGCACGTCATCAGCTATGTCTAGAGTGAAGGTAAGGACGCCTACACCCCCCGCTCTTATGCCTGCAGTCAGGCAGTCTCCTGAGATACTCTTAAGCTTGAACCCTCTAGGGAGCTTGAGCTTAGGTATTATAGTTGTGATGGGGTCCTCACCCAGATTAGCCAGTCTGACCTCAAGGTTTACGTTCCTGGATGACGGAAATGCCCAGGAGTTTGCGTTCCCGTACGTCCACCTCTGCGACACTAAGTAGAGTACCTCCTCCCCAGAGACTCCTGCAGTGAAGTTCAGCTCCTGAGTTACTAGGAACTCCGCACCTCTGTAGTCTGCCAGTACCTTGAGTTCCAGAGTAAAGTTCGATGCAGCCTTGGCCACGCTGGCGTTTATGTCGCTGAAGGTTATTGTGAATACGTCACCGTAATTTATGGGACCCCTAACCGTAGATACTACTACTTGACTTCCGTTCCTCCAAGTATAGCCTTCAGGAAGCCTTAGCTCAGCTACTAGCTCATCTATGGTGACCTGGTCTAAGTTCTGCATTGTTACCTCTAGGTTAAGCGCCCTTGACTCACCGTAGGCTATGTTCCGAGACCACGAAGCACTCACCAAGCTCAGGTTTACTGGTTCGGGGTGTTCTATAGGTAGTACTAGTTCGATCTCCGTGTGGGCACTGTAGTCGACGCCGTCCTCAGTGACTGCTGTCACATTAGCTACTACACTAACTGAGTAGTTCCCGGGGGAGGTATTGAGAGGGACATCAATCCCTGAGAACGTGAGGATCGCCTTATCTTCCACATTAAGATTAGGCATGCCTATCCTGACTGCAGAGGGTGTGATGGGTTGCGGGAGCACCAGCTTAGCGAGACCACCAGTAATTCTGACATCACCTACATTCTCCACCATGATGTTTAGTTCAGCACCCTCAGTACCTGGGAACACCCTGTCACTAGTCCACCACACATCGACAACCCTGAGCTCAGGTTCAGGGTACTTGGATACCTTAACCTGTATCTGCTGTGTTACCGTCTTCCTTTTCGTTGTTGGAGACTGCACCTCATAGGACACACTCAATTTTATAGTGTACGTACCGGGCTCGACACTCCTGTCGATATTGACCCTAAACTTAAACTGAAAGACCTCACCCGGCTTGAATGACGTCTTATAAGTTTCGTTCGGTGACACGGCAGCTACACATGTCCCTGAGCCGTAGGTCGGTGTGAATCCCTCAGGCAGTATGAAGCAGGCCTCAACATTAGTTATGCTGTAGTACTCATTATTTACTTCATCAACAACTATGCTGACCCCAGTGCTGCCAGGGTAGACCTCCGAGGTCCCAGCTGAAGATGTCACTGTGACCTTAGACATGCTTATGGATGAGCTGGCAGAAAGCGTGTGTGTGAGGGGTGGTAACAACTGAATTAAAATAAGTAGGGTAAGTGCTGCAGCTGCGGCATTGAATTTCTTCCTGCGCGTATGCACCATAATCACCCTTAACTGCTCTTACCTAAGAGACTAAAGTGCTTCCTCTATAAAAAAGTATCTGGAGATATATCTAAAGATATAGATTTTAAAGAGAAGTTATAATATCACTAAAGGATATGGGTAGAAAAGGAAGGTGGTGATGCTGTGGCTACTGACGACGTAGTGATCAAGCTCGTGGACGTCAAGAAGGTATATAGAGCTAGCTCCGTAACTACTTGGGCCCTTAGGGGTGTGAATCTTGAGGTCAGGAAGGGAGACTACGTAGCTATAATGGGGCCCTCAGGCTCAGGTAAGACAACCTTACTAAATATAATAGGTCTACTGGACAGACCGACATCAGGTAAGGTAATTATTGATGGACGCGACATATCTAGGTTAAGCAGTAAGGAAGTATCGAGGCTGAGGAACTATAAGATCGGGTTTGTTTTCCAGATGTTCAACCTAGTCAATAGGTTGACAGTTCTCGAAAACATCGAGCTCCCCCTCGTACCTAGGGGCGTGCCGAGACCCTTCAGGGTAAAGCTGGTTAAGGAGGCACTCCTTAAGGTTGGGGGAGAGATCTCATGGCTACTTAAGAGGCCTAACCAGCTGAGCGGCGGGCAGCAGCAGAGGGTAGCCATAGCTAGAGCCATCGTGACCAACCCAGCCATACTTCTGGCTGACGAACCTACTGGAAACCTGGACAGGAAGTCAGCTAAGCAGGTGGTTCAGACATTCATGAAGCTGAATGAGTCAGGGCAGACAATAATAGTTGTGACGCATGACCCGGAAGTAGCTAATTGCTGCAGGAAAATACTCCTCATAAGGGACGGCAGGATCATAGGTGATGTTGAGCCTGACACAGGTAGGTGCATAATAAACACAGTAGATTAATCTTCACCTCCCGCGCTTCAGCACCTCGGCCCTTTCCTCATACCCAACTACTACGAAGTCTGCTAGACCTACGAAGAGGCCTGTCTCAATAACTCCTGGCAGTGAGGTTAGCTCTCTCTCCAACTCCAGTGGGTCAAACCTTTTCTGAGGGTACACGTCGACTATTACACCGCCTACGTCAGAGATAATGGGTCCATACTTCCCCTTGGTAGCATACCTGATCTTAGGTTTATAACCCCGCTTGCTCAAGTACCTACACACTAGGTTAAGTGCCTGCTGCTGAACATCCAGTGGTACCGGGTGCTTCTCACCCAGGTAGCCCACCAGCTTCGTGTAGTCGACAATAAAGACCCTCCTATCAGAGTAGTAAGTCATTATCTTCTCCAACGTTAGTGCCGCGCCACCACCCTTAATCATGTTTAATTCTCTGTCGACCTCATCAGCACCGTCGACATACACGTCGAGCTTCTCAATACTTACTGGGTGCAGGACCTTGAAGCCCAGGTCCCCCAACTTAAGCGCCGTATCTATTGATGAGGCAGTAAATACCCTGCCCCTCCACTCACTCTTCGACTCACCCAGCAAGCTAATAAAGACCTCAACAGTTGAGCCAGTCCCCACACCAATGACTTCAGCATCAGCTATGAACTCCATAGCCTTCTTAGCGGCACTTAACTTAGCCTTCCTTAAATTACCGACTGAATTCACCTCAAACACCCCGCCTAAACCAGCCCAGCAGAATTTTCCGTGGAAATTAAAATGAGTTTAGGTGCAGTGTCGTGAAGTCGTTCAGCATAGGCAACTTCCTGAGGGTCCAGGTGGTGAGGAACTGGTCAGAGACAGCGTGTAGATTCTGTCAAGCCGTAGTGTTAGGGCAGACACAGGCTTTTTATTAACCCACACGATTACATCGTAAATTCCAGCAGGGACCGCCCTGCTTAAATCACTTATTCTGAACTCAAGCAGTACACTACCGTTGCGGACCTCCCAATCACTAGCCCTAATCAGAGTTATGTTGGCGTACCCTACACCCTCAGGCACTACGCCAGCTACCGGGACCTCATCACCATGCTTATACACGAGAACGTCAAGGCTCTTGACCCTTGATACGCCTGAGACCTCCAGTCTTAGCGAATCATTAAGTACGGAAATCCTTGACTCAGGAACTGAGTAATTAATAGCAATGAACCGCAATACACCACTGCTTATCGTGGTCCAGAAGTACCCCCTACTAGCTAGGGTGCTCTTGTAGTACTTCCTCGCCAACCCGTCAATGTAGTTGGCGAGCATTTCAACCCACCACCTGCGAAAAACAGGTGAGTAGAGTACCGTAACAGGATACCTGGTACTCCCACCGTAGCCGACGAGCTCGGGAGTATATAGCCTTAATTCAGATCCCACAGCATATAGTAGTGACTTCAACTTCGGGTCTAGAACTAGATTAGGGTGCTTACGCATGAATTCCTTCACAGCCTCATAAAATACTTCATCATCCAGCACGTCACTGGGGTACTTATCCGTAGCATTCAGCCCAACATCATTAAGTACCTCAAGCTGGACCTCGCCACCATCAACCCAGTACTTAATTAAACTAACCGAACCCTTACTTCCTAAGAGTACATAGTCAATGTAATCACCTACCTCGATAGGTGGGAGAACCTGATCAAGCAGGAACATCGAGCCATTGACCATGACTGCAGGCGCTGCATGATTAATGTTATTCAACAGCACAATATACACAGGCTCTACACCAATAGAAATAAGTGCCGTAGTAATTAGAGCAGAGTAATCCATGCAGATTCCCTTACGGATCTTCAGCATCGTGAGGGGGTCATAAAGGCTGTACTCACCCTTCTTTAGTTTTTCCTTATCATAGACTATGTTCTCATCAACCCACTTAAGAACAAGCCATGAAGCATCAGCAACGCCGTAATCTCCTGAAACTCCGTAAACCGCCTTCCTTACTGCCTCAATAGATGTGTGATTTATATAACACACAAGCTTAAACTCCCCACACGCAGTCGCCGCACTACACACTGGTGTTGGTTTCCCTACTACCGAAGACCCTGTAATCGATATACCCGATCTTGTGACAACAGCTACGGCGCTGAGAACTTCTCGCCCGTTAGACCACACAATAACCTCATACGTACCAGGCTTCAGGACTTCCAGGATGTCTGAGGTGTCGGCCACTAACTTCATGTAGGTCTTATTTAGAAGTACCTCCTCAGCTATTACATCCTCACCACCCTTAGCCATGGGTGTGAAGCTATATGGCCAGAGTATAGCCGTCGGTAATGTATCACCCGGTTTAAAGAAGCCTACTTGATCTATGTAACCCGCAGCCTCAATAACGAGTTTTCCATTACTAACACTTATGTTAATTAATGGCTTAGCATTAGTTGCTGGAGCCTTCCTGCTTAAACTACGTCCTGACGAAGAAGTACTGACGGCTCCAGCACGGTAAATACCGGGCTTCTGTGAGGATGTCTTAGCTGACTTCCCCGTACGTAATGGGCTCTCAGCAATAATAGCAGTAACTACTACAGCCAAGAGAATGAGAGCGGTCACTACAATAGTAAGCTTCAATTACCTACCCACGTAACATTCTTTTAACGGATAATGAAGTTTGCCACAAATGAAAAATGTGGAATTACTAGTCGTGAGGACTGTCCGAGGTTAAGGAGCTTACACTGTTTCATGGAGACTAATTCAGAAAAATAAATAACTTAGGTTAAAACCTCGACCCTTGCTAGACCGTAGGCTTCGTTATGTTTACATTCCTCACTAATACGTAGGGTACCTTAGACGGTGTGCCTACCTCCCACCACCGTACGTCATACACGCTCTTGCTCAGTCCTACTACATTCTTTAGTAGGTTGGTTAATGTATCAGCTATCCTAAGCCTCCTCACCACACCCACTACCTCACCATTACTGACCCGGTAGACCGCGTCACGCGTTACTGTCGAGAAAATCCCCTCAACGTAGTTCTGGAGCCTAGTGTACCAGTTATTGGTTATCAAGAGGCCGTCCTTAACATCTCTAATCATCTCCTCCTCACTAAAGTCCCCTGCAGGTATGACTACATTCCATGGATGCGGCATTATTAAGCCTGCATTACCTGTTGACTCAGTCTTCATTACAGCAGCAGTCTTTGAGTTATGAAGCAGGTTTTCGAACCTCCCCTCTTTAATTATCGGCTTCGTCGAGGTAGCGACACCCTCATCATCAAAGCCTGTTGATCCTGGCAGCGACTTTTGGAGCGGGTCATCGATGAGTGAAAACTTCTCTGACGCTACTACATCACCTCGCTTGAACTTCATGAACATAGAGAACCCCGCCAGCACAGCAAAAGCCGATGCCGTACTAGCCACGAGCTCCATCAAATTCCCCACGACCAGAGGAGAGAGCACTACGTCGTACCTCCCCGGCGGAACGTCAACTACATTAGTCACCAGCCTGGCATAGTACGCTGCCCTTCTTCCGACTTCCTTCAGGGCGCTCATGTCTAGTATTCTGGAGCCGTACGCCCAGTGACCCGTGCTATCCTTGTAGAAGGCCCTCAAGTACACCTCAATAGATGTGCCCTCCTCATAGAACTCAGCCCCGGTACTAGTAGCTAGGGCCTTCCTCTCAACATCAAGCGTGAGAGTTCCCGCAGCTTTTTCAGCTCCCTCACCATGCGCTGCTGAGACCACCTCAGCAATTAATTCAGGACTCCTGTACATGCTGTCAATTATCTTAGGATCCACCAGGCCCTCCAAGGGCTTGCCGGAGGGTTCAGGTAGTGGTGCATACATTTCTGACTCGCTGACGGACTTGATGTAGTCTTCGATCCTGCTGAAGATGCGTTCCACATCCTCTTTTCCTTTTACTGGTGCCCCAACAAGCACTATTCTCTTACCCCTGGTCAGGTACAGCTCTAGGTTAACCGCTCTCCAACTCTGGGCCACGGTCAGCTGACTGTTAGCGACCTTCACCATTGACTTCTCATTACTAACTACCTTAGCAACTACGTCATCAAATCCTAAGCCAACACCTCTCTCAACAGAACGCTTAGCTAGTTCAAGCACGAACTCCTTCATTTTGGTGCCACCCCCACACGCATCCTTCTCAACCTAACATCGGGCCCGCCAGCCCACACAGGCACACCCTGAGCTGGCTCACCCTTACCGCATGTAGCCGCGTAGAACCTGAGATCCTTCCCCTTAGCTACTATTGAGCTGTAGAAGGACTTAGTAGTGAACTCTAGCGCCGGGTACAGTACTGGCTCAGCGAGCTCACCCTTACGTATCATGTATGACTCAAGACCTACGTATCTCTGACCCCACCTAATGTCGTCTATGTTCCACTCCATGTAGCTCTTAACGTAGACGCCCAGCTCCACGTCCTCAATGAGCTCCTCGAAGGTTCTGTCACCTGGTTCTAAGTACGTATTAGCCATCCTGACTAAAGGCTCACTGGCGAAGTCCATAGCCCTGGCTGCTGCATTACTGCTGGTGCCGAAGACTGCGGCAGACCATCTGTTATGTAGCGGCTCATTGATCAGTCCCTTATAGTAGATGTACCTCGGCCTGGCAGGAACTCCCTCATCATCGTAGAGGTAGAACCCGCAGCTACCAGGTATTGTCGGGTCATCAATTACTGTAGCGTTTTGATTTCCTATCCTCTCCCTCCCTATCATCTCAGGCTTAACGTAGCTCTCCCCTGCCTGAGCTGCCTCCCTCCCCCATATCCTGTCAGCTTCCATAGGGTGTCCCGCACTCTCATGAACTATGAGCCCCACCACCTCACTCCCCACTACAACATCTATGGGCTCCCTAGGCGGCTCAATACCCTTCAGGAGGACAGGCTCTATATTCCTGGCTTCCTCTGCTAGGTAGTCCCTGATTCTCCATGACCTGAATACCTCGTATCCTCCTGACCCTCCGAGTTCAATGAATCTTTGGAGAGTCCCCCTCTGGGGGTGTGTGAGAACCATGTTAGCCCAGTAGAATACCCGAGGGGTCTTCGACTCTACGTGTGCTCCGTCACTCGACACCAAGGTCTTCTCCTCGACGACCTCGACGTACTCCTCAAATAGTGAGGCCAGCTTAGCCTCCCTAAGAACCTTAGGGAGCTCGTTCCATGCACTGACAAGTACCTTAACCTTATCTTCTAGATGTACATTCTCGAAATCCTCCTTAACCAGTACCTCGTACTTAGATTTACCCACCCTCTCCTCCGACAGCGCGTGCACCCACTTAACAAGTGGCTTAGATGAGCGTGCGAGCGAGACCGCCTTATCAACAGCCTTCCTCACACCCTCGCGTGTGAGGTCCGTAGTTGATGAGAACGCTAGAGCACCACCATAAACTATCCTCACCCCTATTCCCTCCTTACTCATCATTCCCGCACCGACGACCGCGCCGTTCCTGACAACAATTTCAGAACCTCTGTGCCTGTGGTACCTAGCCTCAACGTAGACCGCTCCTTGAGATAAGCCGTAATCAACAGCGTAGTAGAGTACATCTTCATACATGACCCGGCACCTGGATAAATTATATTCACTACTCTCTAATATCTGAGCAAAACATTTTAAGTTTTAATTGAGTGATGGGTCTCGGAGCAACATAACATACTATTTTTGAGCTGAACAGGACTTACTAATGGCGGGTGCAGTGAGGTTACCGAAGTACTTCACGGCTTTCATAGCTCTTTGCCTAGTATCATTATTTGCTGACATTACTTACGAAGGATGTAGGTCTGTGCTGGGGGCCTACTTTGAGGTACTAGGGGCTACCGCGGTAATTGCTGGTTCAATAAGTGCTGGCGAGTTCCTGAGCTACATTGTAAGAGGTGTCAGCGGGTTTATTGCAGGTACTCTGAAGTCTAGTCTAACTTACTGGCTACTCATATTCGCAGGCTACGCCCTAAACCTTGTGGCTGTCCCACTCTTAGCACTAGCTGGAAACTGGCCACTAGCCCTAGCACTAGTTATGGCTGAGAGGGTGGGTAAGGGCTTAAGGACCCCGGCCCGGGACGTAGTACTAGCTGAGGTTACTGAGGGAATGGGTAGGGGTAAGGGGTTCGGGCTCCATGAACTCATGGATCAGGTGGGCGCTGTGTCGGGCCCAGCTATAGTTATGCTGGCTCTCAAGCATACTGGCAACTACTCATTCACCTATGCCATACTTGCTGTTCCCGCACTAGCTGCCTTAGCAACACTTACCGTAGCGTACCGCAGCTACCCGAGCGTAAAGGCCGTAGAGCCCGGGCAACATCATACTGAGGAACTGGGTCTCTACTTCTGGCTCTTTACAGCTTCGGTAGCTCTGCTTTCACTAGGGTACATTCACTGGGGGCTCGCAGCATACCACATGAGAACTTCCTCAGTCATACCGGACTACATGGTGGCCGTCATGTACTTAGTAGCTATGCTGGCTGACGCTGCTGTAGCGTACCCTGCAGGCTACCTCTACGACCGCGTGGGCCCTAAAACAATACTCGCCACACCAGTCCTTGCAGCCATGACAGCCCCCGCACTACTGCTCGCTAGGTCGTCTTGGGACCTCATAGTTGCTTCCGCTATCTGGGGAGTAGTTATGGGGATATATGAAACTAACATGAGGGTCGTGGTGGCTGATGTCGTCCCACCCAGCAGGAGGGCGCACGCCTACGGGATTTACGGACTGGTTTTCGGGGGTTCATGGACCTTAGGGAACATTATTATTGGATACCTCTACACTGTATCTGTGAATTACGCAGTAGCGTATGTTGCAGTTACTGAAGCAGTAGCCCTGGCAGTAGTGCTGCTATTTACTCTCAAGTTCAAGAGTCCGGGACTTCTGAACCGGTCTCAAAGTACTGGGTCAGTCACTAATCAAACTTAATTCCCGTGCCAACTTACTAGCTGCTTCCCTTAATTTAACCACGTCATCCTTGGTTGGGTAGCCCCTGAACTCTATTACATCAGCAACTCTGAAGCCTGCTGACGTGAGTACATCAGCTAGCTTCTTGCCTGCTGCACCACCCCACCCGTAAGAGGTCACAATGAGCACGGATTTTTCGGAAGCTGTTTTCCGAGCCAGCAATTCTGCGAGGTACTCAATCAGTGGGAAGGCCCCTGCCTCATATGTACTAACACCTATGACCAGTGCTTGAGCGTCCAGTGCATCACCTATTACTTCACTAAGTAGTGAGTGCTGGGAGTCTGTGAAAGCGTAGGTAACTACTTTAAATCCCCTCTCCGACAGCTCCTCAGTGACTTCCCTCATGGCCTTCTCAACGAAGCCGTACATTGAAGCATAAATAGCTACTACCTTACCCTTAACACCTTCGGCACGGGCCCACTTCAGGTAGTACTCTATTATTTCCTTAGGATTACTGCGCCACACCAGGCCGTGAGCCGGCGCAATCACCTTTATCTCAATACCTGCTTCCCCTAACTTGTTAATTGCTTTGAGAACATGCTCTCTGTAATGCCCTACTACGGTAGCTAAGTACTTGCGTGCGTAGTGTACGTAAGTAGTGCTTAAGCCGCCGTCATCAAATACTGTCGAAGGGATCGAGTAGTTGCCGAAGGCATCACTAGAGAACAGTACTCCCAGGCTAGGTGCGTAGGTCATGATGTTGTCGGGCCAGTGCACCCACGGCGTATAGAAGAACTTGAGTGGCTCACTTCCTACCGGGATCTCGCTGCCGTCAGCTACAGCTCTAAACTTCGGTGAGATGTGGTAGAATGACTCGATCATCCCTTTAACTATGGGGTGCCCTAGAACTTCGGCCTTAAATCCGTTTTCCTCAAGTAGTTTAGGTAAGGCGCCGCTGTGGTCGGGCTCCATGTGCTGTACTACCACGTAATCTATGTCTCTGACGTCGACTACCCCCTTAAGTACCTCGATGAATTCTGAGGCATAAGCATGCTTCCACGTATCTATTAGAACGTACTTGTCATGGTGTACTAGAAGATACGCATTGTAAGTTATTCCCTCAGGTACCTCCCACAACCCCTCAAAGTACCTTATTTGGTCATCGTCAAGTCTGAGTAGGTATAGGTTATCTGCTATTTTACGTGTGAGGAACCTAACCATACATTAACCCCTAATTAAGTTGTTTTGTCCTACAGGTATTAACTTCCTTCACAGCTCTGGGGAAAAATAGTTTAGCTTAAGTTGGTCATTACTTAGCTATTCTCCTGAGGTACTCCCTAACTACCTCGGCTTCTTCCTTAGGTATCTCCTTGTGGCAGAACCACCAGTCAAAGCATGTATACCTCCTCGGCCTCTCCCCAGCATCCTTAATTGTTGATGCCGGAGGAACTATGGCGCGGTCACCGACCAACTCATTACTGGGCCAGTTAGCAGGTAGTGCAACACCGTACTTATCAACTACCTGTAGTCCTTTAACCATCCTCAGCAACTCATCCATGTTCCTCCCCAGCTCCTGCGGGTAATACAGTATCGCCCTTATCGTGCCTTCAGCATCAACAATAAATACAGCCCTCACTGTATGTGTTGCTGACTGAGCATGCAGCAACCCCAGCTTGTCCGCCACCAACCCTCTAGGATCGGCAATTATCGGGAAGGGAACCTCAACACCTAACTTCTCCTTGATCCATTCAACCCACTTAATGTGGCTGAAGGTGCTGTCAACACTAAGCCCTATTAGCTCGGTATTTAACTTCCTGAAGTCCTCATACCTCTTAGCAAAAGCAACGAACTCCGTAGTACATACCGGGGTAAAGTCAGCGGGGTGGCTGAACAGTACGAACCACTTACCCTTAAAGTAGTCAGGAAGCTTGATCTTCCCTATAGTAGTAATTACCTCCATTTCAGGGAATTTCTCTCCAATTAAAGGTATTTGACCGGGCATGTATAACACCTGTTCGATAATATATACGTGAAGTTAGTATTTAAAACTTACTGTTTAATAATACTTTAATATCTGATACCTAGTTTTCCAAATGATTAGGTTAGGAAATCTAACCTAATCAGGGTTAGCCTTGCTTGACACCAATGAATTACCTAGCGTTATCTTACGCGGACCGGTACTGTAGGGTGACAACAGCTATATTACATTGTGCATGTTAACTTGTTTATACTATTCTATAACTGTTTTTAGAGTAATTTTATATAGCTACATTACCTCGTAGAAACAGGGGAACTATTGAGTAGGAAGGTAAGGGACGCAGTAGTCGTAGTGAATTTCGGTGGGCAGTACGCTCACCTAATATCCCGGAGATTGAGGGAGCTGAGTGCTTATACTGAGGTAGTTCCTTATACTAGGTTTAAGGAGTTTTTAGGTAGTAGTGAAGGAAGTAGGGTTAAGGCTATAGTACTTTCCGGAGGCCCCGCCAGTATTAATGCTTTCAGCGGTGACTTAAGTAGGTACTCACGCATTCTAGAATTAAAGATCCCTGTCTTAGGTATTTGTTTCGGGCATCAACTCATCGCTAAGTTGCTCGGTGGCGAGGTCAGGAGAGGTAAGGGTGAGTTCGGGCGCACGGAGGTTGAGGTCGTTCGTGATGACCCGCTATTTGCTGGCTGGGGTAAGAGGGAGTATGTGTGGATGAGTCACAGGGACTACGTTGCTGAACTACCTGACGGTGCTGAAGTACTTGCTGTGTCTGACAAGGGATACGTAGCTGCCTTCAGGATCAAGGGCACGCTAGTGTACGGAATTCAGTTCCACCCTGAAGTCAGGCACACGCCGAGGGGTATGAAGCTCCTTGAAAACTTTCTTGAACTAGCACGCGTGGATAGGTCGTGGATGCCTAGCAACTTCATAGATGAGATAGTTAGGGAGATAGCTGAGACCGTGGAGCCTGGGGCTAAGGTACTTGCAGCAGTTAGCGGTGGCGTCGACTCAACAGTTGCTGCAGTCCTAGTTAAGAGAGCTGTAGGTGATAGGCTAGTACCTATATTGGTCGATCATGGTTTGTTCCGTGAGGGTGAATTAGAGGAGGTCATAAGAAATTTGAGGAAGGCTGATATAGATCCGGTGCTCATTGATGCTAGAGAGAGGTTCCTGAGTAAGTTATGGGGTGTCAGGGACTGTGAGGAAAGGAGGAAGATCATTGGTGAGGAATTCGCCAGGATCTTCAGGGAGGTAGCTGAGGGCGACCCAACCATCAAGTACTTTGTTCAGGGCACGACATACCCGGACGTAATAGAGAGCGGGCAGGAAGTGGGTGCCGACAGGATCAAGAGCCACCACAACGTGGCTGGGCTCCCCGAGTGGTTCGACCTAAAGTTAATTGAGCCGCTAAAGTACTTCTACAAGGATGAGGTCAGGAGGATCGGTGAAGCACTCGGGGTCCCTGAGGAAATAATTAAGAGGCACCCATTTCCCGGCCCGGGTCTAGCTGTCAGGGTCATAGGTGAGTTCACGAGCGAGAAGCTGGAGATCGTGCGGAAGGCCTCCAAAATACTTGAGGACGAACTCAGGAGGGCAGGCATGTATGATGAGGTCTGGCAGGCTTTTGCTGTGGTAGGCGATGACGGCTGGGTGGGCGTTAAGGGTGATTCGAGGGACGTTGGCTACATTGTAACCCTGCGGGTGGTCTCAAGCGATGACGCAATGACTGCTGACTGGGTCAGAATACCTCATGAAGTACTCGATAGAATAGCGAGAAGGATAACTGCTGAACTGAGTAACGTGACCATGGTTACCTACGCAA
>JAGGTW010000122.1 GCA_021163585.1 Desulfurococcales archaeon
CGAGGACAATGATCCTCTCAGCAGCCCTCATAATAGCCCTCATAACGTGCTCTATCCAGATAATGTTGATCCCCGTTCTGTTGATCTTCTTTATCAGCTCGACCATTTCATCTACTTCAGCAGGTGTGAGTCCAGAGGCGACCTCATCGAGCATCATGATCTTAGGTTTAGTTGCTAAGCACCTACCTATCTCCAGCCTCTTCCTCTCATGAATATTCAGTGACTCAGCTACAACGTTAGCCTTCTCTCTCAACCCAATGAACTCGAGTATCTCCATGGACTCCTCCTCAGCCTTACTAATTGATATGGTGCCCGGCCCCCCGAAAAGTCTGGCAGCAACTACATTCTCTAGGACTGTTTCGTTACTGAAGGGTCTGGGGATCTGGAAGGTCCTGACTATGCCGAGCTTACATATCTTGTGCGGCTTAAGTCCAGTGATGTCCCTCCCGTCAAAGAAGACCCTACCCTTAGAGGGCCTGTAAACCCCGGATATGACATTGAATAACGTAGTCTTACCCGCCCCATTAGGACCTATGATGCCTAGGATGCCTCCATCATACCTGAAGCTCACATTCTTCAGTGCTGCTAAACCACCGAAGTACTTCCAAACATTTCTTACTTCTAGTAGGGTCATGCACGACACCTCACGGTAGTCTAATACGGTACCTCTCCCTCAGGACACCGACTATTCCCTTAGGCATGAACAGTATTATCGCTATAGCAATTACGCTGAAGACCATGAGGTCGAAGCCAGGCACCACTATCGTGTACCTAGCCACTTGACTCACAGTAAAGAGTATGGCTGAACCTATTATCGGTCCTGTAACAGACCCGGCGCCGCCGAACATCGAGAACACTATAGCAAACATCGAGATGCTCGGGTTAAACACTGTTGGCGGGTCAATGTAGGTCGCGTAGTAAGCGAAGATCCCTCCTGCAACACCTGGGAAGAACGCGCTTAGGAGGAACGCTATGAACTTCATCATCGTTGTCGGGATTCCTACGGATTCAGCAGCCAGCTCGTTGTCCCTGATGCACTTGAGCGCCAGCCCCACCCTAGACCTCTCCAGGAAGTATGTGGTTGCTATCGTTGCCGCAAAGACTGAGAGCATTATGTAGTAAATTATTGTTATGGTGGTCTCAATATCCCACGGCGGCAGGGGCAGTGAGATCCCCTCACCACCGCCAGTTATCGGAGTCAGGTTGAGTGCAAGTATCTGAAGAGCGAAACTCAGACTAAGCGTCGCTATAGCGAAGTACGCCCCCTTGAGCCTAAGTGTCGGGTACCCTATGACGAACGCGAACGCAGCAGCTACTAGCCCGCCCAGCGGGAACGTAATGAATGGCGAGACCCCTAACTTAGTCACAAGTATAGCGGTCGTGTACGCACCTAGGCCGAAGAATGCTGTGTGTCCGAAGCAGTAGTACCCCGTGTACCCACCTATGATGTTCCAGCCTGCGGCAATTACTGCATACATGTACAGCAGCAGCATGAAGTCGACGTAGAAGAGCTCTGGCGAGAACACTGGGACGAGTGCTAGTACAATGAAAATAACTGCGGCTACGGCCTTACCTAAGGTTACCGTGGGCTTCATAGCTTCCTCCCCATAATACCTGATGGCCTGATCCACAGCGTCAGTATGAGAACAGCAAATGCCACCAGCGGTGACCACACCATTGACACGTAAGTACCTACGATCGACGTTATGACCCCAATTATTAGCGAGGCTATGAACGTACCCATCAACGACCCGAGACCCCCGAAAACCACTATAGCGAACATTATACCTATCCACTCATCAGCTATCGTAGGGTTAAATGAGTATATCACCCCCATAACAGTCCCAGCAAATCCCGAGAGCGCTAGCCCCAGCCCGAACGTTATTAAGTATATGAACTTTACATTAATACCCATCAGCGATGCTGCAACCGGGTTCTGCATCGTAGCCCTTATTGCCTTACCTAAGTACGTATACTTCAGGAAGTACGACAGAAGCCCGAAGCCGACGGCAGCTATAGCGAACCCCACCAGCCTGTCCAGAGGTACGTAGATACCCCCAACACCTATTGAAGTTGTCAGAAACTCAACCCTAATGTTCCTGTACAGGTTGGTCCACGTAAATATCATTGTATTCTCTAAGAACATAGCCATCATGTATAGCAGCGTGAACGCCATCAACCCAGCCACCCTAGAAACCATGAACTTATAGATCACTACCCCCACCACAAATAGAGCTAGTGCAGACAGCACCATGCCAATGAAGGGGCTCACGCCGTAGATCGTCTGCAACCAGTAAGTTAAGTATGCTGCCAAGACGGCAAAGGTTGCTTGGGCAGCGTTAGCTATGTCCATGACGCCAAATACTAGGCTCAGGCCTGACGCCATCAGCGCGTAGACACCGCCTAGCAGGACGCCCGTTACAAGAGCTTGAAGCAGGGCTCCCTCAACCACCATTTCACTCACCACTCGCGGCAGGAGACTTTAATTATGACAGCACTCGATGATGTGTGACAAGATTGAGTTACTGGTGAGATAAAAAGCAGTGTGTATTAATTAAAATTTTGCGTTGAGTTAACCCTACCCCTAGGTTTGTGACAGCGGGTACACAGGCTCCCCGGTTGCTGCCTCCTTAGGCATGAGTATTACTCTGGCACCGTCCTGCCACTGGATCAGCAGCGGACCTAGAGTCGGGTACCCTGCCTCAGTGTACTTTAACGGGCCGACAATGGTCTCGATGGTGTGGGTCCTGATCCATTCAGCTATCTTGTCTTGATCTAGAGTGCCTACAGCCTTGACAGCCTCCTCAATCACCTGGCATGCCGCGTACGCGCATGCGGCATGGTAGTCCGGGTCCTTACCGTACTTTTCTCTGAAAGCCTTAACGAACTCATCAACGCCTTTCCATGGTGCTGTAGGCTCCCACCAGCTCTCACCCATGATGCCATTAGCGTCCTCACCTAAGGTCTCCCAGAACTCGGGCATTGCAGGTCCTACGGTCAGGAACACGATCTTAGGTCTCCAGTTCAGCTGCTTCAGAGTCTTAACTATTAGTACTGCGTCCGGGAAGTAAGTACCGCCGACTAGAACGTCTGGGTTGAGGTCCTTGATCTTCGTCAGCAGTGGTGTCAGGTCCTTAGCCTCCTTCGGGTACTCTTCATGCAGGACTATCTCCAGTCCTAACTTCTTAGCGTACAGGACAGCCCCGTTAGCTATGGCCTTGGGGAATAAGTCGTTAGCGTTGATTATGGCTATGGTCTTAGGTCTCTTATCAGGGGGCAGTGAGGCTATGAAGTCGAAGAGGCCCTTAGTAATGTTTTCAGCAAGCCCCGGCAGTGTCAGGAAGATGTATTTATAACCCCTAGAGAATATCTTGAGTGCGTTACCACCGCCCTCAACCATCACCTTATGGTACTTCTCTGTAACACTCGACACAGCGAAGACTATAGCACTGGAGTATGGGCCTAAGAGGAGGTCCGCTTTATCCACCGTAATGAGCTTCTCATAGAGGCTGGCCGCCGTCGTCGGGTCGCTCTGGTCGTCATAGAGTATCAGCTTAACGGGCCTTCCCAGCAGCCCGCCCTTCTTATTCACCTGCTCAACCCAGAGCTCGTAGCCAAGCTTGTACCACTCACCGGTTCTGCCGTACTTACCTGTGAGTGAGAGGGTGGCGCCAATAATTATGGGTTTGGCTTCAGTTGTCGTTGTTGGTGACGGTGTTGTTGCGGGTGCTGTTGTAGTTGGGGCTGTCGTAGTAGGTGATGCCGTAGTAGTTGGAGTGGCTGTGGGTCCTCGCTGACTCATGTATGCTGCAATACCTCCTACAGCCGCGATAATCACTACAATAACTATAATTATTGATACAGTTTTAGATATGCCCTCACGTAGAGGCATTTAAATCACCGGACAGGTATATGATGTCTATATTTAGATTAAAAACTTATTGGAAAGAACGTTTTTTAATTTAACACCTACCTCACCGGATAAATTATCTGAATTCCTAAGTATTTAGCGTCGAAAATAGTGATTGGTGAATTACGTGACTCATACGTCACATGATGGACAGCCACCTGAGTAATCCTCAGGTGCTGCAGCAAGCTCCTCCCTACCTATCCTGAACCACCTGTGGTAGGTCTTGTCCTTACTTCTTGATGGTTCAGGAACCGACCTGAGTACTTCATTAATTTCGTCCCCAACATTAACTACCTGCTCAGGTTTGGACCTGTCGCGAAATACCGTGATTCCCTTGCAGCCGAGCCTCCACGCCAGCTTAAATACCTCCGCAACTGCCTGTACTGATGCGTCATGCCTTAGGTTCACTGTCTTGCTGACTGCGTTATCGATCCATCTCTGAAATACTGCCTGCATCTTCACGTGCCACTCGGGGTCTATGTCATGCGCTGTCTTCAGGAGCCTGCGCCACTTCTCTGGCAACCACGTGAGTTTAGCGGCACCACCTGCTTTAGCCACGTCAAGTAACTTGCCCATACTGAGGATTCCCTCCTGCTTGAGGACCTGCCTTAAGTACTTATTGACCTCTAGGAACCTCCCTATGGTCACCTCCCTAACGTAAACTAGAGCGAAGAAAGGCTCGATACTTGACGTTACGTTAGCTATAATGCTTATGCTCCCAGTAGGTGCTATAGTTGTTACTGTCGCGTTCCTGGTTCCCTCACGCATCTCCCTGCGCAGAGCCCCCCAGTCAAGCTCAGGCCTCTCGTCAGCGATCTTCTTTGCTTCAGCACTAACGGCACTTAAGTCGTATATCTCCCTAGCAGGCACCTGAGGCTCCCAGTTGAATCTACCTTTAGCGTGAATGCTTCTCGGGAACTCAGGGTAGGGCGACCTCTCCCTAGCTAGCTCATTACTCTCAGCTCTCGCATGATACGCTATGAACTCCATCACCCTGTCAGCCAAGTAGAGCGCGTCATGGCTGTCATACGGGATCTCCAGCTCGGTCAGCATGTCAGCAAGGCCCATGACGCCCAGCCCAACCTTACGGGTTTTCAGGACTGCCTCCTCAATTCTTGGGTCAGGATACCAGGACATGTCGATTACATCATCTAGGAACCGAATGGCCAGTCTGACATCTCTAGCGAGGTCCTCCCACCTGACCCTGCCTGACTCAACGTACTTGACTAGATTAATGCTTCCTAAGTTGCAGGCCTCCCAGTCCAGGAGCGGTGTCTCACCGCACGGGTTCACAGCATGTATCCTGCCTAGGTGGGGTGTTGGGTTATGCTCGTTTAACCTGTCAATAAATACTGCGCCAGGATCTCCCGACCTCCAGGCACACTTCACTATCCGGTCAAATACTTCGTTGGCGTCAACGGTAGCCCAGGGGCTGCACACGCGTTCAGTTCTCTCTAAGTCAGTGCTCAGCGGGTCTCTCACCTCAGAGCACGTTCTTGGATTGTAGAGTTGCCACTCATTCTTAAAGTCCACGGCATTCATGAGGGAGTCATGGATCCCTACACTTAAGTTGAAGTTCTCGAACAATCTGTGAGGACCGCACTTAGACATTATGAAATCTAATACATCCGGGTGCCAGTCGTGGAGGACGGCCATCATAGCTCCTCTCCGCTTGCCGCCCTCCTTGATCACGTCCGTGAGAACGTCAAACAACCTCATGAAGCTCACAGGCCCGCTACTCCTGCCTCCGGTTCCGGCTATCACGTCGCCCTTAGGCCTCAGCCTCGAGAAGTCGAAGCCTGCGCCAGCTCCAGTCTTCATTATCATTGCAGTAACTCTGAGAGCGTCCAGTATAGCGCCTGTATCATCCTCAACAGGTACTACGAAGCACGCTGCTAGCTGGTGCCTCCTGGTACCGGCATTCATTAGCGTGGGTGAGTTCGGTATGAAGCGCAGCTCGCTCATCAGTCTGAGGAATGCATTGCTGAAGAATTCCGGATTACTGCCATACCTTGACTCTGCAGTAGCGACGAAGCAGGCGGTCCTCCTGAAGACGTCCTCAGGAACCTCCCTGACTCTGCCCTCGTTATCCCTGAGCAGGTACCTAGCGTATAGGAGCCTGACTGCCTGGTAGGTGAGTTCCTCCTCAACTCTACTTAGCCCCCTGAACTCCCTCCCAGCCTCGCTGTAGATCCTCAGCAGGAGCAGTACCTTAGCAAAGGTACTCCACCTGTCATCAATAACGCCCCAGAGTAGTGCGACATGCTCGCAGGCATCTAGGAGCTCGGTAGGTCCCGGAGCTTTAATCCCTCTATCCTCAAGAAGTTTTAGGACTTCCCTACGCAGGAACTCAACCTCACTACTACCTACGCCAGCTACTTCAGCCGCCCTACCCAGTAACTCACTGGCTTTCATCGTAGGTGCATCCACTAATTCTTCTTCTAGATAGTGTATAAACTCTAAGAGCTACATACACCACTATTTTAGGTTGCTCTCATATTCCTACTGGTGGTTGGTTTGGAGGATGTGATAGTCCGTATGGCGAGAGAACTCGAGGAGTACGTGATCGAGCGTAGGAGGGACTTCCACATGTATCCCGAGCTGAAGTACGAGGAATACAGGACTTCAGAGACCGTGGCCAATGAATTGAAGAAGTCAGGGTATGAAGTCAGTAGGGCTGCCGGGACGGGCATGGTAGGTGTTTTGAAGTGTGGAGAAGGCCCGACAGTTGCGCTGAGGGCTGATATGGATGCCCTACCTATTCAGGAGGAGAACGACGTTCCTTACAGGTCGAGGATTCCCGGCAAGATGCATGCCTGCGGACACGACGCACACACAGCAATGCTTCTAGGAGCAGCCAGAA
>JAGGTW010000074.1 GCA_021163585.1 Desulfurococcales archaeon
ATCTCATTAATTATCTCCCTGACATCTATTGTCTTCTCCCTGAACCACTTCTTCAGGATGTCCTTAGCTCTCTCAGTTATTCTTTTTATTTTCTCGTACCTAACATCAATTATGTCAATAACCTTTATTTTAGCACTGTACGGACCTACTTTATCCACGAACTCTATCATAGCGGCCACAAGCGCTGTCTCAGCTTTATCAAGGTTTGACGGTACTAGCACTTCGGCCGTAGTTCTGGTTCCCTGCTGCTTAATATCAACAACAATTCTCCCTATCCTACCCTTATCTTGAAGCTCTCTCAGGTCAAAATCAGGACTAAACAGCCCCTCCGTTTGCCCGAATATAGCTCCAACTATGTCTGACTTATCTACTATCCCATCGATTTCTGCCCTAGCTCTTATGAGGTACTTCATGAGTATCACCTCCACGTGACATGTACTGTGAGCATTCAATTACCAGGTATGTAAAGAAGCAAATAAGTTATTGATAAGATCAATTAAATATGCTGGATCATTAAGTGCTTTTGGAGTTTCAAGTAAGGTTTTTACCTTCATACTATATACTTAGATATTACGGTGGAATGAGTTGACGTGGAGAATGATCTACCAGTCAAATAGACTGATCGAAAAGTACGGTGTGTTAGGTAAGGTAGCAACTCGATACTTACTGGCGGGGCATTCCGTCAGAATTCAAGGAGACTTAATACTATCTTCTAAGGAGGGAAACAATTTAGTTATAGGTGTTGCAATTAATGACAAGGAAGTAGGGAAATTGATCAGCAAGATTACTGAGGTTTCAAAAAAGTTGAATAGGATGCCAGTGATCGTGCTGTATGGTAGGAATAGGTGGAGAAGTGAGACCATTGATGCCATTAAGAATAGCGGCATTACATACAAGTTCATGAGGGATTAATCCATTGAGTAACTCACTAAGTGAGGAACTGGACAGACAGCACATTGTACGTAGGTGCCGCGAGTTATGCGCCGAAAGCGGTTACTCAGGTAAAGCTTTTTTCGACTGCGTCACCGAGTGCGTCAATTCACACCTGAGTAAAGCATAAGTTTTAAGTAATGTACTTAAAAACAAGTGCTACCACGAATGCTATTATCGACAGTACAAAACTATACTTCAGCAGGTGCCTTAACGCCTGCTCTATCCTCAGCCTGCCAACAGATGCTGCAATAACTGAAGCTAGAAATAATACTATAAAGTACTTAGCAAACACCACAACCCATCCAGCAGGTTCCGCTAGTGTGAATGGGTAGGGCCCCTTAAGTACTAGGAGAGTGTAGATTAGGGTGAGAAACGCTATCTCCACATCATGAAGCAACATGGTCATGCCGAGTAGTGGACCGCTCAACTCAGCTGCAAAACCGCCAGCTATTTCTGTCTCAGCCTCAGGGATGTCGTAAGGCTTCAACATACCTTTAGCCAGCAAAATTATGAATAGTGACACACCCACAAGCACGGTTACTATAATGTCGTACATTGAGAGTGGACTAACAGACATCGTTACACCTATCGACAGTGGCATTATGTTGTAGTAGACTAAGGTACTGGCCACTAATGAGAGAGCTAGTGCTGGCTCGGCAACTACTATCATCGCCATGTACCTTGATGAACCCGTAGCACTGAATGGGTTCGAGGACATCAGCCCTACTAAGATGAATGCAAACGTCACATACAGTAGCACGTAAATTAATATGAAGACATCGTAGGGTGACACCAGCTGCAGCGGGGCTATCGGTAGTAATAACGTAGATGCCGAAATAGCGCATACCCCAAGTGTAACTACAAAGAGTGCTACTGCCCACAGAATTCCTCTATTTACAACCAACTCCTTAACAAAGAGTAGCTTCAATGCATCTGCAAACGGTTGCGCCAAACCTACTGGACCCACATACGTAGGTCCCATTCTGTTTTGCATTCTCGCTATTATCTTACGCTTAAACCACTGGCTAACCAGTGCTAACAGACATACGAACAGAAATCCTGGAAACACAAACACCTCGAACACGAGGAGTAGTGGATCTGACACCACGCCTTACACACCCCCCACTATTATTGATGCAGCTACAGAAATTACGACAAGTACCATCATGAAGGGGATCATGAGGCTGAACCAATCATCGATGAAGCCCGTGTGTATGCTCTCCCTCAGTGTCTTTAGGCACTTCTTGAGTACTTCAGTAGCCCCCCAATACATAGGTGAACCTCCAGGAGATAGTGACTTACTGAAGTCTTTTTCGTCCTCACCGCATAAGTAAGCACTTGTTACTCTAACCTTTCTTGATACTATAAGATACATTATGCCGACGAATATACAGGTAAGTACTAAGAAGCCCGTAGACATAACCAGCATGAGCGTAAATGGATCTAATGTTACCTGCACTTTCTCATCCACCTCCCACTAGTGAATTTAAGTACGATGCGAGTGCCTTATGGGCTGAGCTAACATAGCTTAAATAATTAGTGACTGAGTACGCTGCAGGCATGAACGCCTTCTCGTAAATTATGGGTGAGAGAATCCCTAGAAGTACTAGGATTATAGCCATAGTAATCAAGGTCGCTGTGGGTAAGGGACTCTCGTGCTTCATCCTAAACTCTCTCACCGGGTACCTGAACCATGCGACATAGAGAATCTTAGTGTAAGCCAGTAACGCTAAAGCAGACGATATTAGAAGTACAGCAACCATGTAAACGTGAGGTGATGTGATGAATGCCTGATATAAAACTAGCTTACTGAAGAAGCCTCCGAACGGTGGTATACCGACAAGTGAAAACACCGCAACCACCATAGCGAATATTGTTAGTGGTGCCCTCTTAGCTACCCCAGCAATATCATCTACGTTTCTTGAGCCAACAATCTTTATCACTACACCTGCGGTGAGGAAGAGCAGTGCCTTACCTACCGCATGCGTCACTATGTGGTACATGCTTCCAGCAAGCCCTGTATTGGTCCCCAGACTTGCTGCGGACACAATGAGGCCTAAATGAAGTATCGTGCTGTACGCTATTAACCTCTTAATGTCTTTCTGAACGATCATTAGGGCTGAAGCAATTAATGCTGAAGCACCACCTAATACTACCAGTATTGCTGCAGCTGAAGAGACAGCCGATGATATTGACTTCATTGAGTCCCACCCAAGTATAGTGTATAAGAATCTTATGATCGCGTAAGCTCCTACATTAACTACTAAACCTGAAAGTATTGCTGAGACAGGCGTAGGTGCTGCTGGGTGAGCGTCAGGTAGCCAGAAGTGATTAGGGAAGAGAGCAGCTTTAAACGTAAAAGCCCAGAGTGATAGAGCTAGCGCTATGCTTGCTGCCAGACTGATGTTAGCTGGGGGCGGAGTTAAGAACCCACCAGTGAATAATGGAAATGAGGTCAGCGACCTTACCCTTGCTGCCAGCTCAGCCATGTTTAGAGTGCCGAACGCTCCATAAATGAACATTAGTGCAATGAAGTATACGGTTGTTGATACTGCACCTATTATTGCGTACTTAATACCGGCTTCTACAGCCTCCTTAGATGACCTGTAGAACGCTACTAGAGCATAAGCAGATACAGACATTACTTCAAGCATGACGAATAAGTTAAAGGCATCGCCAGTATATATACACCCTACCATACCCGCCTCAAGTCCTAGGTATAGAGTATAGAACCACTCGAAGCCCTCAGCATCTTTAAGGTACCATATGCTGTAGAGTCCGACGAGGAACATTATTGTTGATGTCACTATAGCGAGAATAGCTGAGAGTTCATCAACCTCATAAACAATGCCTACTGGAGGTGGCCAGCCACCGAAAGTGTATACGATAGGCTCTCCAACAAACCTTACAAGGAAGTAATTATACCAGGTTAATACCATAGCTACGAATGTAGCTATAATCATTAGTGAATCAAATACTACCTTTCTTTTTGTTAGTAACGTAAGAAGTGGTATGAAAAATGCGACCGCCACCAGGAAAGGTGTTATGAATCCTATTGATGCATACATGATCTCACCCCCCTACTCGAACACCTTCTTAATGAACCGCTCAAACATCTTTGATATGTGCTCAAACGTTGTCTTAGGATCTGGAGCCTTAACGTCGATCCAGTGCACGTAGTATACCTGCTTCTCAGTATTCAGGTCTACTACGACAGTACCAGGTGTGTTGGTTATTGAATTCGCTATCGACGTTATTGCGTAGTCTGTCTTTACATTGAACGGCACCCTCACTATGCCTGGCTTAATTGGCATTTTAGGATTAATTATCCTCTTAGCTACGTCGAAGTGCGCCCTGGACTCTGCTATTATCAAGTAGTACAACCCGTAAATTATAAGCCAAAGCAGCCTGACCGGATTTAAGGCTTTTGTAGGTGACATCACCAGCAACTCTGCTGTTATAATACCAGCTACGACCGATACTATGATGCCTGTCACGACATCATAAGGTCTTATACTACCTGAGAAAACCACATACGTCAGGAAAGCAACAATTCCCGGCGTTACCGCCTTTACAAACCTCCTGACCATAGCTCCTCACCCCCTCAACTCCCTTACTCTCCTCATGTCAACAGTGCCATAAAGTCTGAATACCTGGAGTGTGATGAAGATTATTAGTAGGTTAACCGCCATGCCTATGACTATTGCAGTTAGAACAAGCGCCTGCGGTAGCGGGTCCACCGCCGAACTCGCGAACGCCCTTAATTCCTCTAGCGTGGGAGGCCTAGTTAAGGCACCTGTAAATACCGGAGGTACTGAAGGCGGCCTTCTGAAGCCGATGAGTATCGCTATTACGTTTGCCGTATCTGTAAATATTGTTAATGCTATTATCTTCTTAATTAGGTTGGGCTTAGCTACTATACCGTAGAGTGACACACCTATGGTTCCAATAATTGCTATCAGTATGAAGTTACTCAGAAATAAATCTATTGCAACATCACTCATGCTCCTCACCCCCAAGCACCTTCCTTACGGTCTCCTCATCTACCGACAGCAGCAGGAAGACTATCGTAAATCCGAATGTTACGGCTAGGAACTCAAAGATGTTGTACCATATTAACGATCCTGAGACTAGGGACCCACCAATGTAAGCAGGAAAACTAAAGCTTGAATCAGCCTTCACCTGGTTCTGCATTACGTAGGCAGCAGAACCCGTCGTTACCCAAGCTATTAATGGAATCAGTGCCACTAGCGCTATACCGAGCAACCCCATAGACCTTAAGGACAGTGCTACCTCCTTGGTTACACCCTTCCTCAGGAGGAAGAACCGGGAGAAGACCACAATAACTATTATTGGTGCGACAGCCATTGCAGCACCCGCCTGGAAGCCGCCGCCAGGTGTGAGGTGCCCATGAAGCGCTATTGAGGCTGCTATGACGATGTTCAGCGGTATTAGAATTTTAGTGACTGTCTTTACTATCCTAGATAAGCCCGCTTCACTCCTTTTTCTAATTAGCTCTATGCCTCTATGCAGGGAAACGCACCCTATTATCGCCATGTAGAATACCACGGTCTCGAAGAGTGTGTCCAGCCCTCTGTAGTCCCAGACAATGGACGTAACTGCCTCAGGGGACATAGCTGTCAGCGTCTGATTATGCGGATTAAATACATTGAGTAGGTAGAATTCAGCAAGCGACCTCACACCATTGAATAGAGGGCCGAGCGCGCCCCCCACAGTTGCTGCTATGGAAGCTAGGACCGCTATGACGATGACTGCAGCAGCTATTAGGAACTTCCTCACGGCTCCTCCACCTCCTTCGTCTTCCTTATTAGGAAGAGTATTGCAGCTGGGTATATACCGACCGATATAGGCACGTACACGAGTACTATGTCAGGAGCTCTTAACAGGTAAAATATGAAAGCAAATGCACTGCTTTGAACAGCCGAGTAAATTAGGGCTCTCACTAAGTTTCGCTCCGATATGGCCAGGTACGCAAAGAATAATGCAATACCAGCGAAAACCGCTAGCAAAACCATGGTTAAGTCTACCATTACTCACCTCCCCCGTCTTCCTCTAGGTGATCAACCACTACTGGTTCTGGCTTAACTACCTTACTCCTGTGCGCCGCCCTGGCTAAAGCGTGTGAGCCAGCTGGCGCTAAAAGCAGTATTAGGAATGCTGTAACTAATGCGGCCCCACCCATAAAGAACCTGTATGGCCCTATGAATTCAGCACCGAACGCTATTAGGGCAACACCCAGTAGTGGGTAGAACGCCCCGCCTATAGTACCTATTGTTGCTGCATGCA
>JAGGTW010000032.1 GCA_021163585.1 Desulfurococcales archaeon
CCTAACGATATTATTTGACGACGACGAGGTGGATGAGAATGAGTAAGCCTCCGTATGTAAAATTTGAAGTACCTCCCGAAATAGCTGAGAAGGGGTATGAGGCACTAAAGAAGGCTAGAGAAACAGGCGGTAAGATAAAGAAGGGAACTAATGAAACTACCAAAGCAGTAGAGAGAGGCCTAGCTAAGCTAGTACTAATAGCTGAGGATGTGGATCCGCCTGAGGTGGTCATGCATCTGCCTCTCCTCTGTGAGGAGAAGAAAGTGCCATACATTTATGTGCCGAGCAAGAAGAGGTTAGGAGAGGCAGCTGGCATAGAGGTTGCTGCTGCAAGTGCTGCTATAGTAGAGCCCGGTGGTGCTAAGGAATTAATTGAGGAGTTAACAAGGGCGTATCAGGAGTTAAAAGCTAAAGCTAGTGGATAACAATTTAAAATCGATGGCGTCATGATCAGCTCATCAAATATATTCTTTTTAGTAACTTTCCTACCATGTAAAGTGAAAAAGTACTGTTGCGTGAGTTGCTGAATCACCTTCGCACTGATATTTTTCTAGCTTCTCTCTCAGTCTCCCTAAGTATTACTATGTCACCTACCCTGACAGGACCTTTGATATTCCTGGTTATTATTCTTCCTTTATCTCTTCCCTCCAGTACTCTCACTCTAACTTGAGTAATTTCACCAGTGACACCTGTTCGTCCTACTATCTGTATTACTTCGGCTGGAAACCCGAATTCTTCTATAACATTCACCTGTGGCTGACTAACGTCAATCTGCTTTTTACTAGCCTCACTCATGTCCAGACCCAGGCAACAATATTTAATTTCCTTATAAGTTTTTGTTCAGAGTACGCGGATTAAGATAAAGCTTTAAAGAGTTAACTTACTCTAGAAGAGGGGCGACGCAGGTATGCCTAAGGTACATAGGTGTTCATTCTGTGGCGGGGAGATTCCGCCAGGAGCGGGGATGATGTACGTTAAGAACGATGGAACGGTACTTTGGTTTTGTTCAAGTAAATGCTTCAAATACTTTAAAATGGGTAGAGACCCTAAGAAGTTACCTTGGACTAAGATGTACCTAGGGAAGAGGGCTTAGTAGTGGAGCAGAAAACCTTACTCATAATAAAACCTGACGGTGTTAGGAGAGGGCTGGTAGGCGAGGTACTTAGGCGTATCGAGGCTAAGGGACTGCGTATAGTGAAGTTAAAAATGCTGAGGCTGAGACGCGAGTGCGCGGAGCGCCTATACGACATACATAAGGGAAAAGAATTCTTTGAAGATTTAGTAAGCTTTATGACATCAGGTCCTATTGTAGCAGCTATCGTCGAGGGTGATAACGCAGTTAATGTGGTGAGAACCCTAATAGGACCGACGGACGGTAGGAAGGCGCCACCCGGTACGATAAGAGGTGACTATGCTCTTTCGATTAAGGAGAACATAGTGCATGCAGCTGATAGTGCTGAGAGGGCTGAGTATGAGATATCGGTCGTATTTAGTGTAGATTGCAGTATTGAGGACTAGGTAGTAGGTTTACTTAAGGTTATGCAATTTACGATTTATCTGGCTTATCTTCTAAATTCCTGAGCTTTAGAAGCACAGATAATCCGAATCCCCTTTCTCTACGCTGCTTGATTTTAATTACTTCTTTAATTAAAGGTACCATGTCAGGTGTAATGTATTTTCTAAACTTAGTTAGTATTTTCTCAAGATCTTTCTCACTAGGGTCCGTGTACAGGATATCACCTTCATTAAAATGTCTTCCAACCATTACATTACCTCTTATTGATATAGCTACTTCCTCACCCTTACATACCTCACTCAAGGGTTTACCCCTGCTTTGGATCTGCATGACCTCACCAAGTCTGCGGCCGTCGCTACGCATTAACGGATATCCCGGCCTAATAATACCTGCTAGAACTTCAATGCCTACTATAGCTGGGTCGCTTCTCCGAAACACACATCCTGGTAGAACCTTAATTTTACCTGGAAACACTGTCTTCTGCATTTCGTAGAGCAATTCCCTCTCTTTCTCCTTCTTAACCCACTCTTCATACGTTTCAATAAGCCTGTAAATTATTGAGTCACTAAAGATCTTTATGTTCTCTTTTGCTGCTAGTTCTTCAGCATCAGGAAGTGGTTTTACATTGAAAAGTAGGATAACACCTAGGTATCTATCCTCACGGGCGACTATGGATGCTTCAATAACTTCTCTTTTAGTTAATGGGCCAACATCAGCTAATCTAACTGGTACTCCCCTGGATTCCAGAGCTGTGATCAGTGCCTCTAGAGTACCTAAAGTATCAGCTTTCACTACAACTCCTCTAATGTCTTTCTTAAACCTAACCTGCGTTACCTCTTCTGTAACTTTGCGGACATAGGTGTCAACAGAGGTTCTTTCTGGAACGACATAAAGTGGGGCGCCGGGTATCGCTCCCTCCAGTTCAGGTGCTGTAATACGTACGCCGGCAGCAGCAACGACCTCATCAACACTCATGAATGCTGATTCAGCAACTCTCATTTCTTCTAGAGGTTTAGGCATGAGGAGTGCTCTGACTTTAGTAACTATGGGTTTCTCAATACCTCCAACTACTATTGTGTCGCCCTTCTTAATGATGCCGTCATATATTACTGCGTCAATACATGTTCCTAGGCCATGAATTTCTTTGACTTCTAAAACAACACCTTTAGCAGGTCCTTCAGTAAACATTATCTTCTTGGTTAAGTATTTCTGAGTTATA
>JAGGTW010000057.1 GCA_021163585.1 Desulfurococcales archaeon
AGTGCCCGAGGCCCACTGGGTAATACTTGTTAAGAGTGAGGAAGACGTAGATAATCTGCCTTCATTCGTCAAGAACTTCGCGAGCGAGATCAGGGTCGGTGGATTCACGCCGGACAACCTTAAGGGAGTTGACATGGTCGTAGTTGGGCAGCCTCAGACCCTACTAAGTGAAGATGAGGTTAAGGCTATTGCTGAGTGGTTTAATAGCACGCAAAAAGCTATTTGGCTAGCTGGCGACAGTGATTACCCTGCACAGGGTTCCGAATTATCCCAGGAGTTCGCTAACGTAGTTCTTGAGGCTATAGGCTCTCACCTAAGGCTTGACTACGTCTCAGTAGAGGACCCGGTAATGTGTGCTGAGAAACCCTACAGAGTAATAGGTATTGTTGACCCGCCAAAGGAGCTTGCGGTACTTGGGTACGCTGCTGAGAAGGTGTTGTTCCATGGTCCTGGAGCTGTAGCTGCTGTCTTACCTGACGGTACATGGGTTAATCCGCTCACTAATCCTGTTGAGAACGTCTATGTTGTGGTGAGAACTACGGAGAATGGTAGGATAGTGGAGAGTCAGCCCCCGAGCCCTGGAGCACCTGGGCATCTAGGTATTGCTTATACTGTAGGAATGACTGGGACGTTCCCGCTTCTTGCTGTTGAGGTAATGCCTAATGGCAATAAGGTGATAGTGAGTGGTGAAACACCGTACTCAGGGTATCAGGCAGGTGTCACGTGGACCTACTACGGTCGGTTATTAGATGGTATGAGGTTCTTCAGAAACATAGTGCTGTGGGCTACGGGCTATATGGGTGAGTTAAAGGAGTATCAGAAGTACTTAAGCACTGTAGGAACACTAGATAAGAAGGTCTCCGAACTGACAGCTGTAGTAGGTAGTATCCAGGCATCAGTAAGTGACCTGTCCGGGAAGTATAGCAGCCTGAGTGATAAAGTTGCAGGACTGGATGACAAGCTCAATGCTGTAATCGGGGATGTCGATAAGCTATCAAGCAACTTGAAGGATCTTGACGGAAAAGTCACTAGCAAGCTTTCTGGACTATCCGACGATGTCTCTAAACTGAAGAGTGATGTAAGCAGCTTAAGCAGTAAGGTGAGTGAATTAGAAAGCACACTCAGTAATGTATCAGCATCAGTAAATACCCCACTCTATGTGGCGGTTGTTGCCATTATACTGTCCTTAATAGCTATAGCGTTATCGTTCATGAAGCGGAAATAACGGCATTAACGAAAATAAAATATTTTTCTACAATTTAAACCCCAAGTTTCTTTAGCTTCCTCACATCAATGAGGTACACAGTGCAGTCCAAAACCTCATAGCAGTAGGTGTTTATGATCTTATTTAGATCTCTCTCATTAATCACTCTAATTGAGTGTCTTTCCGTTCCCTCGGATTTGTAAAGAGTTAATAGACCATAAATGAACCTTGATAAGTAGTATGCTAGAGTGCCTGTCAGCAAGTTCCCCTTAATAACGGCTAGGACAGGTTTGTCACGTGATAAGGACTCCAGCTCCCTTATTATTGTGCAGAGAGACCCATGCATTACCTTAGTAGTGTCTGAATACCTGGTCATGTAGAGTTGCAGTAGCGGATTCTTAAGAAGTAGAATAGGTTGCTGTTCTCTAAGTAGTTCGTTGAAATCTCTAAAAGCACTCACTAACACCTCATCCATTATCAAATTACTAGCTATATCGGGCTCTAGTTTAAGCCCGCAGTCTATGCAAAATAGTGTGCTAGCTAATTCAATACACTTATCGCCTGTGAGAACACCACCTTCTATGTTGAGTAAACAATAGGCGGGTAAGCCATTAATTAAGTGAATCCTCAAAGTGAGGTATCCTTCAGGTGCCTTACCTTTAACACACAGCCTCCCAGTAAATGACTTGAGATTCAAATCTAATAGTATATCACGCAGAAACCTACCTTTAATATTAACGTCAGCCCAACCCTTACGTACTTTAATCATGCGCTATGCCAAAACAGATCTTTTTGAGAGTAAATATATTAATTGGTCAGGGCTTGTGGTGCTGTCACGTACTAGTGCGTTCCTCAAGTATGCCGGCCTTACCAACTCTTAATACTTTCTCATGGTATATCCTGATGCCTTCGTCAGTTATTATGAATGGGTGCCTCCTCATAGAGTGTGAAGTGCCCCTCATCTTCCATATTATTAATGACCTCTTTAGTTCACCATCAATTTCATCCAGGTCTAACCTTATTATACCGTCAACAGCGTGCTCTACCCCAGGTCCTCCAAAGCCTCTCTCAGTTACTGACACCTGTGAAACGAGTATTGACGTAGTGCCTAGTCCGCTCAGCACTCTCTTAAGCCTCATTACTGTTGCCCTAGCCAGTGACGGCTTAGTTAAGTAGAGCGTCGAGACAGAGTCGACCACAACCCTCACAGCACTTACGTCCCTTATGGCTTCTCTGATTACGTCAATCAGTAAGTTCACGTCATCAGGGTCTCTAACTACATATCTTTCCCTCTTAGCAGCCTCACCTATGCCAGCCGTAAAAGCATCAACCATTGCGAAAAGTCCTTTCTCCTCGTAGGGCCTCACATCCCACCCGAATTGAGCCATATTGATCCTCACCTGGACGGGGTGCTCCTCAAGCGCTACGAATACTCCTGGCTCACCGCTCTTTAAGCCACTCCACAAGTACTGCTGACCGAAAATAGACTTACCCGTTCCTGGACCGCCAGCAAGTAACACGACGTTCCTCTTAGGTACCCCACCATGTAGTATCTCATCCATCCCAGGTATTCCAGTCTTAATTCTCTCTACCATGAGCGGCACCCAAGCTATACTGTGTACAGAACCTAATTAATGTAAGTACATAACGCGCTCGTACTAAGCTAGAGCGGTTCAGTGTGTAATTTTCATGTATATCAGCCCTGCTAGGTACATACCGTAGAGGACGGACCCTATCATCATGAGGGCATTATTGACTACTTTACTTGAAGACCTGAACAACCTGAACGAGTACTTTTCCTTAGTGAATGGTGCGAAGGGATTAAATGGCTTGTAAGTCATTAGATCACCTACTATGTGAATTATGAGGGCTGAGAACATTATCGAAAAACCTAAGTTGAAGTCATGGATCAGGTAGTATGTCCCACACCCGAACAGTATTGAGAAGACAAGTGCAAATAACACATTATGTGTATATTTTCTATGGCTGACCTCCAACCTCAGGTCAATATCAGGTAAAGATGAAAATAATGTTGAAACAGCAACTATTATGCTGTACTTGACGTCATAGAAATTAAAGAGCATTCCTACGAGAGATAGCACCGCTAGGTTAAGACCTACATGACCCCTCCAATCCACTACACTGCTCCTCCAGAACTACTTGTGGACTAGGAAATAAAGTTGAAAGCTACTGCCAGATAATGAGGCAAAAATGTATTAAGTAAGTAATTGATTTCATCAGGGTGTTTCCAGTGGGGTTACTGGTGGATGTTGGGAGAATTCTTAGGGGCAATGAACTTGTAGGGAAGGAAGTAGTGGTAAG
>JAGGTW010000018.1 GCA_021163585.1 Desulfurococcales archaeon
AGGACGCCAAGGAAATATACGTCACGCTATCTGAGAGAGCCCTCAGCTTATACTCTAGTGGACTGATAAGGGAGTCCGTAGTTGTTACTAGGTTGACACCGGAGATAATATCAAGTGGCTTATGGAGGGAGGCAGAGTTCAAGGAATTTGACTTGAGTATTGACGTACCCAAGCTAGTCCCGATCAGAAAGCACCCCTACATACAGTTCCTCGAGTATGTTAGGTACATCGTCACTACCATGGGATTTAAGGAAATGAAGGGACCTCACGTAGAAACTGAGCTGTGGAACTTTGACGTTCTCTTTGTACCGCAGTACCATCCATCAAGAAGGGAAACCGACGTATACATAGTTGAGGCTAAAGGCCCTGGAAGGGAGCGGGAGGAGTTAGTCAGTAAGGTTAAGGCCATCCATGAATCAAGGCTGAAGTACAGTTGGAACCCTCTTAGGGCCCTGAGATTAATACTTAGAACTCACACAACATGTGTGTCTATGAGGACAATATACAGTCAGGGTGCTGGGGAATACAGGGCCTTCTCGCTGGACCGAGTCTTCAGGCCTGATACACCAGACCCGACGCACTTGATGGAGTTTCATCAGCTTGAGGGAATAATCGTTGGTAGAAAAGTAACCTTTACTCACCTAATAGGCTTCTTCAAGGAGTTCGCTAAGAGGTTAAACCTAGGTGAAGTAATGTTTAGGCCTGCCTACTTCCCATTCACTGAGCCAAGTATTGAGGGGTACATCAAGCACCCCAGACTAGGGTGGATCGAGGTCTTCCCAGGAGGCATGTTCAGACCTGAGGTGCTCGAAGCTGTCGGATTAAAAGGTCATAACGTAGCTGCGTGGGGGATAGGAATAGATAGAATAGCTATGTTAGTGCTGGGTGTGGATGACATAAGGAATCTCTACACTAATAATCTAAGAATAATTCGTTCTATGAAGGCTCCATATATGGTGAGTGAGTAATGCCTGTAGTTGAAGTAAAGTTATGGGATCTTGCCAGACTAGTTAAAGAGGAATTGAGTATTAGCACACTAAGCAACTTGCTTACTGCACTGAAAGCTGAGGTGGAGGAGCTGAGTGAAGACACAGTAATTTATGAAGCTTCACATGATAGACCCGATCTGTTCTCTGCTGAAGGTCTCAGTAGGGCGTTGTCGTTTATTCTGGGGGTTAGGTGCCCTTCGAAGTATGTGGTCAGTCGCTCAGACATATACTTAGATGTAAGTAATGCCCCGGATTACAGACCTTATGCTTTCATAGCTATAGTCAGAAATGTTGAGCTGGACGACGAGTCCATAAGGCAGTTATTCCAGTTGCAAGAGAAGCTGCACCTTACCTATTGCGGTGACCGTGAGTTCGTTTCAATAGGACTTTATGACTTAGATAAAGTCAAGCCTCCTATAAGGTACGTTGAAGTAAGAAATGCTGAATTCAGACCCTTAAACGAGTCAGTAACCATGACCCTTGATGATATATTGAAGAAAACCGAAAAAGGTTTAAAGTATGCTCACTTAGTGAAAAAGAATAAGTATCCTCTGCTCCGGGACTCGGAGGGCGAAGTTCTGTCATTCCCGCCAATAATTAATTGTGATGTAAACAAAATTACTGAAGACACGAAGAACGTCTTGATAGATGTTACAGGTACTGAGCCTCAACTCATGGCTAAGGTGTTGAACATAATTACTACGTCAGTAGCCGAGAGAGGAGGTAGGGGAGGCGCAGTCATAGAGTCCGCCAAGGTATTAAGACGCAACGGTGAGGTAATTGACCTGGCGCCTAAGCTTGAGGGGTCAGTAATCGACCTAAAGCTACGCAATATAGAAAGCCTAGTAGGGATCAAATTGAACTTCAATGAAGTCAGAGATATGCTTCCTAGGATGGGGTATCTAATAGAGAAGGAAGACGCCGACACATTAAAGGTTTGGGTTCCACCGTATAGAATCGACGTAATTGGGGAGGTCGACCTCATTGAGGATATCACCATCGTCTATGGATACGAGAAACTGCCTGCTGAAGTACTCCCACCCACTCATTTTGGCGGAGTGAGCCCTATTGAGTACTTCTCTTCGATCATAAGGGACTTGATGATGGGTCTGGGATTTGAGGAAGTGGTTAATTTCATGCTAGTGGATTCAGAGCTCATTGCGGACGTCAGTCCGGAGGCTTACGTAAAACTAGCTAATCCTAAAATGAAGACCTACTCTGCAGTAAGGAACTCGATGATACCGTCCCTGCTTTTATCAGTTATTGAGAACGCTGACCTCCATCAGCAACTTAAGATCTTTGAAGTCGGAGATGTAGTTAAAGTAACTGATGATGGAGCTTATGTGAGTCAGCGGTACTTGGGCTTCGCTGTGTATGGTGATAGCGTGACCTTGACTGACGGCTTAGTTACCATTAAGTCGCTCTTGACTGCCCTAGGGATAAACTATGAATTAAGGCGGGGCGAGCATGAAGTATTCATTAAGGGTAGGACAGCTAAGGTAGTGGTTAGTGGCAGTGAGGTGGGTATATTGGGTGAGGTACACCCTGAGTATCTGGTTAAGTATAGGCTTGTGTGGCCCTTGGTTGTGGGTGAGCTGAACTTAAGTAAATTAATTAGTGAATTTAAGTAAACTACTTCTTCACTTCTTAAGTTGCTGTCTTCCTTACTAGCTCACGTGCTTCCTTAACAATCTCTCTAGCTAAGGTCTCTCCAAACGTAGGCAATTTAGATATTCTTAGCGGGTCTGCTGCAGCCAGGTCTTCCAGGGACCTTATGTTATTCATGATCAGTATGCGTGCTCTAACCCTTCCAATACCTCTCACCCTGACTAGGTCTAGTGCGTCTTCCTTAACACCATGTTTTACTCTATGTGCGAGCACATTAAGTCTTCGTGAGTGCTGCCTCAGTCCATAGATGTGGCACACTCTTGATGCTGCATATACTAGCCATGAGGCCGTCTCAACTATATTGTGCAGGTCGCCTGCGCCTACGCCGAAACGCTCAAGTATCTGATCCTCATCAACTTCCTCGATCCATGCGTGCAGTATTCTTCCAGCCTTGTATGCCCTTAGGAGGTCATAGTAATCTAAGCCGAACCTAGGTTCAGGGATTTCGCCATTATCTAGTGCTGCCTCCATTTCCTCTGCTAGTGTTCTGTACTTAGTAATTCTAACTCTCTCGAAATCAGGTGTCATCGCTATTAGCACTAAATAGTATATGTTCGGTACGTTCTGCTGTTTCTTTAGATCATCAATAATTACGAGTGCTGTGAGAGGGTCTATGTAGAGCTTGCTCACATAACTCCCCAATGGAGTAGCTTTAAGGTGTTCTCTCTCAATTTTCACCATCTCCATACTTACCAGCTGGTCGATAGTGTACTCTATAGCTTCATCACTGAGTAGTGAAGCTAGTTGCTTAAACGCTAGTGTTGATTCCATTACCTCCATTAACTCCCTCATATTCGCCACATAACCTGATGCTATAAGTGACAATGTATGTATTCTCATTGCCCGGGCATTTACTAAGGCTGATTTGACATCTTCCGGAACACCCTTAACGTACCTCCACCCCTCCTCCTCACTCCTGGCATCAGCTACTACAGCCTCACCGTATGGGTCGTACTGCGGCCTCCCAGCCCTACCAGCCATCTGCTTATACTCGGCAATTGATATTGGCTTCATGTACCCGGACTCGTACCTCCTAGTATATATGATGACCCTCCTAGCGGGCATATTGATCCCTGCCGCCAGAGTCGGTGTTGCAACTACGACCCTAAGAAAGCCTGCCCTAAATCCTTCCTCTATCGTTCTGCGGCTAGCGAATGACAGCCCTGCATGGTGGAACGAAATACCTCTCCTAAATAATTGAGCAAGAGCACTAACTTCAGAGTTCGGGGCACCACGGCTCTTAAGCTTCTCTACCAAATCGTAGTACCCCAGCGACTCAGGCATTAGTCTCGTTAACTTTTTAGCAGTTTCTTCAGCCCTACTTCGTGACTGCCTGAAAATAAGTACCTGGTAGTTCTCCCTCAAAGCCCTCACAGCAACGTAGTCAAGAAGGCTGCCTGAGACCTCCTCCTCCCTTCCGTCCTCAAAGAAAATTTTCTTTTTTCTCTTGTTGTAGTATCCCTCAATCAGCCTGACAGGCCTCCAGTCACTAACTACTAACTCTGCATTAAGCCACTCAGCTAACTCACCCGGATTGCCGACTGTCGCACTTAGCCCTATTAGCTGCTTCCCCTCCCTTAAAGCCCTAACAGCCAACAGCTCTACTATTGGCCCTCTATCCGTGTCACCTATTGTATGAAACTCATCTATGATTATGACGCCTACATCCCTAAGCCATCGTGGCTTAAGCCTGAAGATGGAATCAAGCCTTTCGTATGTGGCTACTACTACATCATACCGCCCTAACCACTCACCTGGTTCATCAAAATCACCTGTAGATATCCCTACTTTTACGCCTATGTCATACCACAAGCTAAACTCCTCATATTTCTCGCTAGCCAGCGTCTTTAGTGGTGTGGCGTATATGACCTTCATCCCCCTCAAATATGCGTTAGCAAGGGCTAGCTCTGCAATTAGTGTCTTACCGCTGGCTGTGGGAGCAGTTACCAGCATATTCTTAAACTCTAGAACCCCACGTCTCAGAGCCTCAGCTTGCGGTGGGGTGAAATACCTTATGCCCCTACTTCTTAGAACTCTGATTACCTCACTAGGTAGGTTAAAGTTCTCGATCGGCTCAAGCAGTGAGGGCATTCTGTTAAACCTCACAGCAAGTAGTCTTAAAGGTATGTTCAGGTTACTTATTTCTTAAAAACCCAGTCCCTCTAACTTAGTTCACTGGCTATCTCATTAAATAACTTAATGAGTTCCCTAGCCTCAGACTCATCAAGCTTACTGATAGCAATGCCTGCATGAACTATGACGTAATCGCCTGCTCTAACATCCTCAAGTAAACTTACATCCACTTCAGTTCTTACGCCACCAGCTTCTACCTCAGCTAATTTTAACTCACCCTCACTCCACACACGCGCGATCCTCATTGGAATACCCAAGCACATTGTACTAACGCCCACCTCACCAGAATACTAGAATCTTAAATCCTATAACTTTTAACTTTATAAGAAAGTGTCTGCGAGCTTTAGAGTCTGAAGTATGCTGGAAATTGATAGTTTTTATTTAGATCTAACAACTTTACTAAGTGGATGAACGGTGCGGTCGTAGCTGAGCCGGGCAATGATGTGAACGGCGGGCTTTAGTGACAAACACAACAGTGGTGGTAGGTACGAGGAAAGTCCTCCTATTATTTGGATACACAAGGTGGAACAAGTACAGCATTGCTGCGCTGCTGGGTGTGCTGGAAAAAGAAGGAATTGATAAAGAGATCAGGATTATGATTAGTAGTCTAAGCGGGCTCCACAACATATTGAATGCTAGCCTGAGGAGCAAGTACGAGTTAGTGATCGTAGCTATATCTTTAATGTCAACCCAACTGCCCCTCCTGCTAGGTGATATTAGAAAACTAGTGGAAAGTGCGAGGAAAGTAGGAGCTATCACGGTTGTAGGGGGGCCGCACGCTACAGGAGACCCTTACGGCTCATTAATATCCCTAGGATTTGATGTTGCTTTCTTAAGCGAATCTGAGAGATCGTTTACGGAGTTTATAAGAGCTATAGTTGATGAAGGCGATCCGTTGAAAGTACGTGGCACTGCATTCTGGGATGGTGAGAGAGTAATCTTAAATGGTAGGCCCGTTCCCATAGACCTTAATGAATACCCTCCTTTCTCCCTGAAGTACGGCTTCCTAGGTCCTATAGAAATTACTAGAGGATGTCCATTCGCGTGCAAGTACTGTCAGGTAAGCTACATGTTTGGTACGAGGCCAAGGCACAGAAGAATTGACAACTTAACTTACTACGCCCTGGAACTAATCAAAAGAGGGCTAAGGGACATACGATTCATATCCCCTAACAGCTTCGGTTATGGAAGCATGGGTTCCAGCGTGAACTATAGTGCGCTTGAGGACCTCGTGACAGCCCTTCAAGAAGTTAGGAAGCGTGGAGGGAGGGTGTACCTAGGCTCATTCCCTAGTGAAGTCAGACCTGACTTTGTTGAGGCGGAGGTGGTTAAGTTGATCAGGGATAATGTAGATAATAAGAGGATAATAATAGGTGCTCAGTCAGGGTCAGATAGGGTACTGAAGCTTATCGGGAGGTCCCACTCCGCAGATGACGTACTTAATGCTGTCGCTTTGCTGAGGCAGTATGGCTTCGGGGTCGATGTCGATTATATCTTTGGGTTACCAGGGGAAACCGCCGAGGACTGCAGGGAGACTATAAACCATATAGCTAAGGTCATTGGGCTGGGTGCGCGGGTACACGCACATGTCTTCCTTCCATTACCTGGTACTCCACTAGTTTTTGATGCACCAGGTAAAATAACACATGACTTAAGGCGGGAGTTGTTTAAGCTCCTTGGAAGAGGGCTTATTTACGGGCAGTGGGTGAGGCAGGAAATGCTGGCTTCAGAAATAGATGAGCTGAGGCGGAGGTACGTGATTATTGCGTCACCGAAGAGGGTTGATGAGGCACTTAATAAGCTGGGTAGGTCGGAACTAAGGGCCAGACCAGCTGCTCAGGCTATGTTGAAAGTAATTAAGAGCTAACGCACACGCCTTTTGATGGCCCATGACCACTTGCTTGCTAGTCCACTCAGCATGTAACCAGGCACGGGCTTTAGACGTCCCTTCCTTAAAGCCTCAAGCAGGTCGTCGCATGTCAGGTCATCCACATCAACGATGTTGTATGGTACACCGATCATCTCAGGTACGTGTGCATCAGAATTCGCCATACTCACACTGTGTATGCTCCGCAAAGTAGTCCATGCTAACATATTTGTTAATGGGTCACTGAATCCATTCCAGCACTCAATACCGTCCCAGATCTTGAGGTGGGCGAGCCTCCCTACTCCAGCCCTGACCACATCAAATGGGTGTGCTGGTATGAGGAGGCAGTTATTTGAGCGTGCGTGGGTTACTAAAACACTTAGTTTCTTATGAATAGTTATCGGATGCGGACACAGTACCAGGACGTCACCATACTCTGTCCGTACTTCAGCACCATGTAAGACCAATACGCTGCCATCGTTCTCATTACTAGCCATCACACTCCCTTTGAAGCTGTCATGGTCAGTGACGGCTATAACTTTAAAACCCTTCTTCCTAGCAAGCCTCGGTATATCTCTCGGATGCATCGAACCGTCGCTGACCAGGGAATGTATGTGGAAGTCAGCTTTTATTAGCACTAACTCCTAGCCTCCTCAGCACTCTACTCCAACACATCACGTACCGCAGAGCACTGATCGCCTCCTCAGGTGTTTTAAATGTAGGTATCCTTACTTCCTGCTCTATCCTCCTTAATTTGTCAGCAGTGTACTCACCGCCCGGTGCAGCAACTACGATAGGTTTATTGTACTTGCTAACACAGTTCTTTAGTACCTGAAGAACGCCAGCGGGATCGAAGGCCGGTGACTGCATTATTCCGATTACTAAGACCGCATCAACATTCCTATCGCTTAGTACTTCCTGAATAGCGACTTCATAACGCTCGGGTGGTGCATCACCTAATACATCTACTGGGTTCTCTACTGAGGCAGCTGATGGTAGCTTATCTCTTAATTTACTCTTGGTTTCTGCGCTTAATTCAGCCAGTATTAAGCCTGAGAGCTCGGTCGCATCAGTAGCTAGTACTCCCGCACCCCCGCCATTAGTTACTATGGCTATCCTCTCACCTTTAGGTACAGGTAGCCATGATAGAGCCTTAGCGGCAACTATGAGTTCATTCAGCTCCTTAACAACTAATGCACCGAACTGCTTAAGGGCAGACTCGTAAACTTCATACCTGCCTGCTAATGAACCCGTATGAGAAGCAACAGCTCTGAGGCCTCTGCTTGATTTTCCTGCCTTAAGTATCACTACGGGCTTGCGCCTGACTACGGACTTCTTTATTGAGTGAAGGAATTTAATGCCTTCCTCAACGCCCTCTATATAAGCTATTATTACCTTAGTTTTATCGTCGTCCGCCAGATACTCTATTAATTCCCACTCCTTAATATCTGCTGCATTACCGTAGCTAATGAACTTACTCATACCTACCCCAGCTTCGGTCAGCCAGTCTAGAATTGCAGCGCCTAATGCACCCGACTGAGATATGAATGCAACATTGCCTGGCCCCGGCTTTGCCTGCCTGTCATTAGGATTGAATATCGTGTCTAGTCCAGTATGGGCATCATAAACTCCCAAGCAGTTAGGACCTAAAACTCTCACACCATACCTGCGAGCAATAGTGACTAACTCTTCCTCCAGCTTGGCACCTTCCTCACCTGTCTCCTTAAACCCAGCACTAATTACAATGGCTGCCGACACATGTTTTTCACCACACTCCCTCGCAATACCCAGTGTGAACCTAGCTGGCACTGCAATGACGGCCAAGTCGATCCTTTCCTTAATTTCAAGTACCGACTTGAAGCACTTAATGCCGAATACCTTATCATACTTTATATTGACAGGGTAGATATCCCCCCTGAACCGTGTGAGAAGATTCTGCATTATTGCCCTACCAACAGTGCCGGGCTTTTCTGAGGCACCGATGACAGCTACTGACGACGGATTAAAGAGCATCTCTAGCTTACTATCCCACATGCTACCACCGCTACGATATTATAAGATCGCCTCATAATTTAACTTAACGCAGTTCAGGTCGCCTACGTGCTGTCCTTATAAAGTAATTAGCTCAGTCAACAATGTCCTACTGGGGCATTGATGTCTTTAAGTATACACGTAATTGGGCTCAACAATACAAATAGTCAGGTTTTAGAGGAAATTGCTGTACTGGTGTCGGAAGCATTCAATGCTGATGTTAGGGTATTGAGCGATGACAATGTACCCAGTGAGTTCATAGATACCTTCAGGAATCAATACAGAGCTGAAGAAGTCCTTAACTGGGTTTATGGTAAGTGGGGCGGTGAGAAGGTAGTTTTAGCAATTATTGAAGGTGACGGATATGTAGAGGGTCTTAACTTCGTATTCGGTGTTGCTAGCCCGCAACTTAATGTAGCATTAGTTTTTACGTATAGACTGAAGTTATGGATTAGGAATAAGGATATCTCAAGACGCGTATTTATTGAGCGTTTAAGAAAAGAAGTCATGCATGAAATCGGTCATGTACTCGGCTTAGGACACTGCTCTAACCCTTCCTGCGTAATGTTCTTTAGCAACACTATATTCGATACTGATAGAAAGACTTGGAAGTACTGCAGTAATTGCGCTAAAAAGCTGAAGTCCTTAGGTGTTGTGTTAAGACATGAGTACATTTTCGACAGGTCAGCTAATAGGACCTATTAATTCTACCTCCACCTCAACACCTTCATCAAAACCCTCCGTATCCTCAGGTATAATTAGTAACGCATTTCCTTTAATTAGTGATGAAATGATCCCTGAGCCCGTAAGTCTTAAGGGCTCAGCATATAGTCTTCCATCACTACCTCGGTAAACTCTCACACGATAAAAGGACCTATATCCAACAACGTTAACGACCCTTCTAGTTAAAGTAGCTCTCACCCTTACCTTAGGTGGGGGACGAGTTCCCAGCAAGTGATAGATCAGTGGCTTAAGAATAGCCTCAAGACCTACATAGCAGGCAACCGGAAGTCCGGACAGCATTAAAACAGGCTTACCGTTGATAATAAAGGCTCCTGCTGTCCTACCAGGCCTCAAATTTACTCCATGAAAAACCAACTCAGCACCCTCTATTGAGAACAGCGCCTCAGGGACGACATCCCTACCACCCACGGACGAACCTCCAGTAATAACGACTACATCAGCCTCCTTTAACCCCTTCTCAACAACTTCCCTAATTTCCCGTACATTATCCCTAACAATGCCTAACCTCACTGCCTCACAGCCAATGAGTTTTACGTAGGCCTCTATGAGCGGCCCTGCAGAATTAATGATACCCGGCTTGTTGCTACCTACTTCAGTGAGTTCATCACCTGTGTTAATTACAGCTACACGCACAGGCTGGTAGACCTTAACGTAACCTATGCCTGCCTGGGCCAGGGCCGCTACGTGCCATGGCATGATAATAGTTCCTCTGCACAGAATCGTATCACCGCGCCTGAAGTCCTCGCCTTTTCTTGATATGTTAGCGAGAGGAGGAACCTGCTTAAGTATTAAGACATTTCTGCCCTGCGTAACGGTATCCTCTAAGGGAACTACAGCATCGGCACCAACAGGTATGGGGGCTCCTGTAAAGACTAGGTATGTCTCACCCTCCTCTAGAGTAGGTGGACTCCATGCCATTGAACCATAGTCCTTAATTACTGATGTGTCAATAGTTCCAACACACTTGAGAAGTGCCGGATTAGTAGGTGAAGCACTGAAGGTATCAGAAGATCTTACAGCATAGCCGTCTACTGCCGCCCTATCGAAGGGTGGGTACTCTCGAGGTGCGTATATGTCCTCAGCAGCGACCCTACCTACAGCCTCAGCTATGCGTACTCGCTTAATATTCAGGCTTACTTTCACACTGCTTAACAGCCTATTAAGTACTGCATCAATATTCTCAATTTTTAAAAAACCTTTTAGCCTCTTACGAGCCATGCAACCTCTCCTCAAATTACACTATATTGCGTGATAGGTTAGTAAGTACCTTATCGAGGTGGTTTATGAAGTCATGTATTTCGCCTGGTAGTTCGAGGCAGCCGCTCAAGCCTGGATGTGTTAAGTCTGAGCGCAGAGGTGTAACGACTACGTACCCCTGGCTGAGATAGTGCGAGTCAGTCTCAGGCTCAGTGACTCTCTCACCTACTAGCCAGTAGTACTCTCTACCTCGTGGGTCTACTCTTTTTTCATATTTCTGAATAAACCTCAGCTTCTGCGCTCTTGCCATGATAGCTCCTCTCACTCTGTACATGGACGGTATGTTGATTGAGATACAGTCAATACCCTTAAACCACCCGTGCTCTAAGATGTAGGCTGATGCGGCAATGACTACCTTCCTTACTAGTGCAGCATACCTAGGGTCCTCGAAAGCCTCATCACTCCCTACGTCGGCTGAGAATGAAAGGGATGGATAGCCGAATAGCCCAGCTTCAATAGCTGCTTCGACAGTTCCTGAATAGAGAATGTTCTGCATTGACGTGTTTTCACCTATGTTGACCCCTGAGACAACTAGGTCAGGGTCGAGCCCTAATACGCTCCTTGCCACATGTATGGCATCTACAGGCGTTCCATTAATAACGTAGGTGGTCATACCGTATATTTGAAGCTCCCTTACGAAAATGGGTTTGTGAAGCGTCACCGAATGTCCCCCACCTGACTTTGGCACTTCCGGAACCACTGCTGTAACGTCCCCAACATCTTGGAGGGCACTATACGTGAGCGGGAGGCCCTTACTCATGAACCCGTCGTCATTAACCAGTAAGATCTTATGCCTACCCATATACACCAGCTCCGTTCAATATCTTTAAACTCACTAGATCAGGGTGTTTAAATCTAAAAAGCAGAGCTTAATGATGACGTTCCCCGTCACTACTTTCTGACCTCGTAAATCAGGTGGCTTACTTCAGGAAGAATCAACTCATTCAAAGCCATTTCAACAGCATCCACGGAGCCTGGTGTGACAAACACTAATGTCCGGTCATGGACGCATGCCATAGCTCTAGTAGCTAATGCAGCAGTACCGTACCTCTTAAATATTAAATATCTAAACAGCTCACCAAAGCCTGGAATATCCTTGGAACACAGACCTTTTACAGCATCAATACTGACGTCCCTACTACTTAGGCCTGTCCCCCCCGACACTATTACTACGTCGCACATACTCAGAAAAGAGCTCAGTGCCTCACGTATTTTGAGCTTGTTGTTGGGTACTACCGTAGCTCTTACGAACTCGTGTCCTTTACTTAAAATCAGCTTCTTAACCAGTGGAGTAACCTCGTCCCTTCTCCTACCTTCTACCACGCTATCGCTGGTCACTATTAAACAGAACTTAACCTTAATCTTAGAGGCTCTAGCCCGGTGCTCACTAATAGGCAATTACTGGATCACCTCTCCTGCTTCCGATACTCATCTACGATATCGTACCCATATATCTTCTTGAATAACTTCCGGCCTTCCTCAGTCATTTTCGTGGGGTCCCATGGTGGGTCAAATACCAGGTCTACCTTAACGTCCTTTACCCCTTCTATCTTAGAAACCGCATCAGTGACCTGTTGAACAATCACGTAGGCTATTGGACACATAGGTGAGGTAAGAGTCATCCTAATATGTACAACACCATTAGATATTGCGACATCATAGATCAGACCTAGATCCCAGATATTGATGGGTATTTCAGGGTCATACACATTTCTTAGAACCTGAATTACTTTCCCCCTCAGCCCTTCAACCTCAGCACCTTCAGCTGACATGTAGCTCCCACCTAAGGTATTTAATTGATATTAAGGTATTTATGCATGCGTACTGACAGTATTGAAGCAGACGTATCTTACGCTTCCTCCTCTCTGCCACCAGCGACCTCGGACCCTGATAATTCAGCAATTAGTGACTTAACGCTTAATCCTAGGAGGGCTATAAATATCGCAAATACCACATACCCACCTAAGACATATATCGCCCTAGAGATGATGCTCATTGCAGCGGCTTCGTCAAGGCTAACGCCTAGATGTGCTAGAATACCTGTTTGGATGAATTCATATATCCCTAATTGCCCTGGAGTCACGATCGGGAAAAGCCAGAGGATAGCGTATATGGTGTCGAAGGTAAGTAAAGACACAGGCAGAGTGATCTGCGTACCTATTAGCAAAGCAGCGTATAAGCCGTAAAAACCATTGAGTAGTCTTTCAAGTATAGTGAATAAGAACGCTATTAGTATGAAGGGAACGGCTCTCCTAATCCTAATCAGCTTCTCAACATATGCATAAGATAGCCCTTCAAAGTCGTAGCCAAACCTACTTCCGTACTTAGTTAATATACCTTCTATTCTCTTGGATGCAGGAACTAAGCACAACGTTACATTCATAGCAAGGAGAACCATGGCTGGAATAAGCAGGCCAGCAAAAGCGGCAAGCGAAGCCTTAATAGCTATTAGTGATGCTACCGACACAACTATAATCCCCACTGATGTTAGGACCCTATGTATAAGCAATGAGGCTATAGCTTCCTCTCTAGATAAAACCTTCAATTTAATAGCTAACAACACCTTAACTACCTCTGTGACGCCGCCTATAGGTACTATCACCTCAAAGAATAGTGCAATACCCGTGATCGATAATATCTTAACGTAATTAACCCTCCTC
>JAGGTW010000059.1 GCA_021163585.1 Desulfurococcales archaeon
AGAGCACTACGAGAATTAACGCTACGGTCGATATTGAGAAAGGTGCCTTGAGTGAGGAGGACCTAAGCAAGCTCAAGTTCATGGCAGCCTTCATGACACCGGAACTGCTCAACAGCCAGCTGGAGCATGTGAACCTTACGTCAATCCAGGTAAAGGAACTGTCCATGGAGTTTAATGAGGTCGACGGTGGCGGAAAGCTATCGGTGAATGCAGTACTGGAAGTGGAGAGGCCGAGCAACGTAACACTTACAGGGGCTGATTCTGAGACTGTTAAGTCACTCATGGAGCTCTCTAAGGAGTTAAGCAAGATGAACAGCTCGTCAGACTTCAAGATGCTGCTAAATATGTCTAAGATTGAGGGAGGCTACGGTACGCTGTACATTGAGGGTCAGTTCAATCAGGTCGTAGAGGGCGACTTAGAGAAGATCGCTGTGCTGATCCATGACTTCCTAGTTAAGTCAGTAAAGCCGGAGCCAGGCACCGGACTTGACGAGCTGGTTATCATGCCATCAGATATGTCAGTAAACCTACAGGCCTCACTAGAGGACGGTAAAGCCAACTTAAAATTCACGTTAAAAGGACTGAAGATCAAGCATAGCGAACTAACAGGACCTGAAGCTGAGAGCAGGGTCTCATCAATTATCATGACGCTAGTTGAAGTGCTCAAGCAGGGGCTTAAGCCCTCAGTAAAGGTCAGCACTAATATTGAAGGGGTAAGCAACGTAACTGTGGACCCGGTAGTAATAAGGGCACTAGCTACTACTATTCAAAAAGCTAGCACAGAAGAGAGCATACCTGAACCGATCAGGGACATGATCTCGCAAATAGAACTACCGACAACAACTACGACGACCACCGCAGTAACTACATCTACTACAGCCGCAACCACAACTACTACCCCAGTTAGTACTACTACACCCATAACAACGACGCCAGTACAAACTACACCAACGACTACTTCGCCAGCAACTACCCCACCATCACCAACAGCAACAACACCAACCACAACAGCGACAACCACGCCAGCGCCCGGTCCAGGCATATCGAGTACCTTAGTCGTAGGTATAGTATCGGCTGTAGTAGCAGTTGCTGTTGTGGCTGCAATTGTGTGGCTTAAGAGAAGGTAGCGGAAGACAGGAATAAGTACGGGAAAACAGATAGTATTTTTCCTTAACCTAAGTCACTAACTTAGTAGTTACTAATGAGGTCTAATGCCTTCCTGTACGTACTGTATATTGCCTTTGCTGCCTCGTTTAACTTTATTTTCTCTTCTTCAGTAAGGATGTCATCGTATGTCGGCCCTATAGACAGGCCTACCCTAGTGGGCCTACTCACGAGCACGTCTTCGGGGATTTCCTCAGTTCTGTAAGGTGTTGCTATGCTCAGCACCATCCCTAAGTTGAGCACTATAGACTTAATTATGTCCCGGAAAGCGACTGCTGGCCCGTACCTCGTAGCTCCTAGAACATCTATTATTTTTTCTGAAACCTCCTTCATGTACGTCTCGACAGCCTCTTTACTTAAGGATATGTTATGTCTTCTCACGTATTCATCAATACCTACACCGTAGGCTGACACAGTAGACCAGAGGATTACTGCTGCCTGCCCGTGTTCGCCGCCTACGTACCCGTCAACCTTAGACACTGGAATCCCTAAAGCCTCCGCCAGCCTAGCCCTGAACCTCAATGTCTCTAAGTGAGTTCCAGTACTCACTACAAATTCAGCCCTTGACACTTTCTTGAAGAGAGTAGCCATGGCGTCTACTGGGTTAGCGACTACTACGTACTTAGCTCCTGGGTTGTTGGGAGGGACCACCTCGGCAATGAACCTAATTATTTCTGCGTTATACTTGATTAATTCCCTCCTAGTAATCCGCTCACCGGGCTTCCTGGGGTGCCCAGCACATATGACTACTAAGTCAGCTCCATGGAGGTCCTCATCACTCTCGTAAGCATTAATTTCTACGTCAAGCCTCAAACCAGCAGCTGCGTGCTTTAGTTCCTCGGCAAAAGCCGGGGCCAGCCCGGGCTTCACATCCACTAGTGAAAGTTCCTCAGCAAGACCCTCATAAAGTATTGTGTAGGCTGTGGCCCTACCAACATTCCCCGTACCAACAACAGCTATGTGCAAAATCAGCACCAGGTAATAGTTACGGACAAAGTAATTAAATGCGTGAGGAGGAAGCACTTGTATGCAGTTACTCTTACTTAGAGTTAGGGGAGGTAGGGGTTGGGTTTCCTTAGGTAAAAACAACTTTTATTTTAAACTTATTTAAAGTCTGAGCACTACTTAACCACTAATGAACCTGTAAACTACTGTACCACAGTTCGGGCAGGTGCCTTTAACAGCTTTCCTGCCGTTCTTTAGCGTCACCACCTCAGGTCCCTGAATTACTACTTTCTTCCTGCATTTTACACAGAAGCCTTCCCACTTTTCTTCCTTCTTACGCCTGGGCAAAGTAGATCCCACATATATAGTAATATCAAACAGGATATAAAATTTATTCATTTTGGGAGCATGTGCGCCCTTACATGATATTTCTATTACGTAGATGTATGTCCTTTCACCAAAATTTACCAAAAAATTTTAAACCACACTATGTTTGTTAAATATTTATTTAACTACTGAGGTCATCAACTTCAGTAAAGTTAAGGCAATCACGGTTTTAGCGTCCGCGATCTCCTGTGCGAAGACCTTTCTTAAGGCTTCCTCCAGGCTCAGCTTAATGACCTCGATCAGCTCGCCGGGCTCGGGTCTAGCACCTACGTACTTTAGGTTCTTAGCCACAACTATATGAAGGACTTCATCACTGTATCCGGGTGCTGTATAAACTGAGACTAACCTCTCTATGCTCTCAGCTTCGTAGCCAGTCTCCTCAATAAGCTCCCTCTTAGCAGCTGTAGCCACGTCCTCCCCCTCCTCCATCATCCCTGCAGGAACTTCATACACCCACTTCCCAACCGGTGCCCTGAACTGCCTTAGGAGTAAGATCTCCCTGCTGCTCAGTAGGGGGACAATAGCTACTGCCTGTCCAAAGTGTACTATGTCCCTCCTTACTACTCTCCCCTTCATTAAGTACTCTCTGGAGATCAGAGTAACTCTCCTCCCCCTGCACAGCACCTCCTCACTAAGTAGCTTAACCTCCAAACTAACACCTAAACCTCAAGTATGTGAAGCAAAATAATTATTGCTGGATTAAAGGTAGTTACTAGTGGATGATGCAGATTGGTCTTTGGGGAGTGGTGACCGAGGGAGCGATTACTGACACGTAGTTATTGAGCTTGCCTACTCCCTGAGTTACTCACCGGCCTGCATGATAGCTAAGAGCGGCTTAACTTCATCTACGTACGGGCGTGCCCAATGTGAATTAACGAATTCCCCCGGCCTCATCACTGCCTTGAGTTCTCCTCCCTCAAAATAAGCTATTCTGTCACCCAGGAATACTGCCTCAGTAAGGTTGTGGGTGACGTGTACTGCTGCGAACCTTAACTTCCTGTGTAGGTACTTAAGAAACTCCCTCGCCCTACCTCTCAGCCTGGGGTCTAAGCTCGCTGTAGGCTCATCAAGGAGGAGTAACTTAGGCTCTACAACCAGAGCCCTAGCTAGCGCAACCCTCTGCTGCTCACCCCCCGATAGCTGGCTAGGACTCCTACTAAGCAACTCCTTAATTTCTAGGACTTCAGCTATCTCCCTAACTTTCCTCTTAATCTCCAGCTTGCTCACACCTCTCACCTTAAGTCCGTAAGCTATGTTGTCATAGACCGTCATGTGCGGGAATAGAGCGTAATTCTGGGGGATTAAGGCTACCCCCCTCTTCTCAGGAGGGTCCTGCGTCACGTCCTGACCGTTAATTAGTATCGCACCCCTCACAGGCTCTAGGAAGCCAGCCAGTGTATGTAAGAACACTGTCTTCCCTACCCCACTGGGCCCCATGACGACCAGGTACTCGCTGCTACCCACTACCAGGTGAGGTATTCTGAGCTTGAACGTACCCAGCAGTACTTCTAGTTCCTTGATTTCGATCATTTGCTTAGCACCCACCTAACACCCACGAACAGCGCCACTGAGAGCAGGACTAGCGGTATTGAGAGCGCTATGGCGTAGCTTAAGCCGTACGTGTTGAACCACTCAACAATGAGTACATTCACTGACTTCGGGTAGTACGCAACAATTAGTATCGCACCTACCTCGCTGATCGCCCTTGCCCATGACAGCAGGAAGCCCACACCAATACTCTTGAGTGTGAGGGGCAAGGTTATCGAAGTAAATACCTTGCCCGGTCCAGCACCCAAGCTCCTCGCAACCATCTCGATCATTGGGTCGACGGACTCGATCCCTACCTTAACGGTATCAATTAGTATGGGTGCTGAAACAAAGGCCATCGCAGCCACTATACCCCAGAAGCTGTCATCAACAGCCATACCCAAGCTGGTGGTTAAGGGACCTAGTAAACCCCCGCGGCCATATGCCGTAAGTATCATGATGCCAGCAACAGCATGAGGGATCATCAAAGGTACATCGATTAGTGCCTCGATCAAGTACTTACCTCTGAACTCCCTGCGCGCTAGTAGGTAAGCCAGCGGCGTACCGAGCGCGAGCAGCAGTGCCGAAGCAGTTAGTGAGGCCTTAATAGTTACTGCGAACGCCTCCCAGGCCTCAGTTGACAGCATTCTGTTCTTAATTAGAGCCTCCTCTAATATTTGAGGGTCAGTCAGCGTGAAGACAGCTATTAGTGGGGTTAAGAGGAATAAAATCAGAACTGATGCTGAAGCAGATAAAAGCAGAGCGAACTTCTCGAATCTCCTAATACTAACCGCCCTCAACCCCAACGTACCTCAGCAATTCTTTAGGTATGTTCCCGTAGCCCAGTGGCTTGTCCAAGAACGGCTGCCCCAGCGACTCAAATATGTTCCTCCCCTCACTCAGCAGGAGTTCAATAAATTTAAGCCCTAGCTCCGGGTACTCTGAGTTCTTAGGTACTGTGACGCCGTAGACTATAGGTGCCATAGGTATTTCCTTTTCCTTACTCGACCCTACGAGTATGTACAGAACGACCCTGCTGTAGAGGTCCCTGAAGTCCGGGTCTCTGAGATTGATCTGTTTAGGCAGCTCAACGTACTTGAGCCCGTGTTGCACTGCAACACTCTTGTACTCGAAGGCGTAGTCTAGCGCGCCTGCCTCAAGCAGGGCTACTAGGTCGATTTCCTTAGGCCTCACAATTAAGTCTCCAGAAGAAACCTTCAGGACTGCTGGAACGTACAGGTGGAGCACTTCACCCTCAATGCTTGCATTTATGTTCGTCTTCTTGAGTATCAGATCCTCCAATATACTGGAATTACCGTAGTACAGACTTGCTAGCGCGACCACGCCGACAGACCTGTAGCCACAGGGGTCCTTATTCGGGTTCGAGAACCCGTACCTAACATCAGGTCTATCCAGTATCTCAAACCACTTGTCGGGGTTCTTGAGTAGCTCATCAGAGTACTTAGACTTACTCGTGAAGGCTATGACTATTTCGTTAGATGCGAACGCTACGTACCAGTCAGCGTACTTAGGGACCACGAACTTCGGTATTAACCTGTAGTCAGCCACACCCACAACATCACAAACTTTCTTTAAGTCAGTAATCTTCCTTACAGCCATGACGCTACCGCTGGCTTCGATGTAAACCTCAACACCGTACTTATCCTTAAATACCTCAGCAACATGCTCGAAAGGTATCTTGAGTGAGCCAGCACAGAATATCTTAAGAGGTCCACTAGTGGAGACAGCAGTATTTGACGTAGTTGCTGAGGCAGGTGGTGTAGTGCAAGTAGCTCCTGACTGATTGCTGGGAGCGACAGGGCCTCCCCGCCCGCTCATGTAATTAATGACGGCTGCGGCGCCTGCGCCAATAACTACGACAGCTACTAAGGTTAGAGCCAGTACGTAGGACTTCACGTACTGCACCGAGGAATATTTGAGGGCTTGAGTAAAAACGTTATCTGTTTGGTGATAACGAATAATTCAGTGACTCACAAGGTATTTATATGCTAGCAACGCATGAATTGCTGTGCCTATGTAGAGTGCGGACTCGTCTACGTCGAACTTCGGGTGGTGGTGCGGGTATGTTATTCCTTTCTCCTCGTTTCTGGTACCCAAAATTATGAATAGCCCCTTAGCTTTGGTTGTGTAGAATGAGAAGTCCTCTGAGATCATCATTGGCTTTACTTCCGCTAGTTCTGCAATACCTGCTGACTTAGTTACTTCCTTAGCGAACTCCGCTAGCTCGGGGTCATTAACTGTTGCTGGCACGTGGTCAGGCTCAATTATAAACTCGCCCGAGCACCTCATGGCCTTAGCGTACCCTTCAGTAACTTCCTTCATCCTCCTGAGGACGTAAGTTCTGGTGTCCTCATCTAAGGTTCTTATGGTGCCCCTCATGACGGCCTCCTGAGGTATTACGTTGAATGTTGTGCCTGCGGTCACCTGGGTCACACTAATAATTACTGGGTTGAGGTGACTTACTTCCCTAGAAACTATCTTCTGGTACGCGTTAATAATGTCTGCAGCAGCAACTACGGGGTCTATGGCTTGGTGAGGTGCTGCTCCATGACCTCCCTTACCTCTGACCCTGACGGTGAACGAGTCCGCAGCTGCTAGCAGGGGTCCCTCCTTAATACCTACGTACCCAGCTGGTAGGTCGGCACTTACGTGGATGCCGAATACGGCATCAACATCATCTAGGTGACCTTCCTCAACAATCTTCTTAGCACCTAACCCGCCCTCCTCAGCTGGCTGGAAGATCAGCTTAATAGTCCCCTTCAGGCTGCCCTTAATACTAGCTAGTATTCTGGCTGCTCCTAGAAGCATTGCTGTGTGTGCGTCGTGTCCGCAGGCATGCATCTTGCCGGGAATCCTCGACCTGTAAGGAACGTCGTTCTCCTCCTGAATAGGTAGGGCATCCATATCAGCCCT
>JAGGTW010000052.1 GCA_021163585.1 Desulfurococcales archaeon
AACACCAGCCTTTTTAGCTATGTCAACCAGTTGCTTAGCTACGTCATTAAGGTGCTCTACGTTAGTACTCCATAATCTTATTCTGACCCTACTACTCATCGCTGTCCCCGATCCCTTCTCAACGTTTCCCTGAAGGTATGGACCTCAGCAGTTATTACTTTGTCCTCACTTCAACCTTCATAGGTTTGATGTCAATTATGACTCCAATGCCTACTGTCTTACCCATATCTCTCATTGCGAACCTGCCTAGCTGTGGGAAGTCACTGTATTTTTCAATCACCATAGGCTTGATCGGCTTGAACTTAATTACTGCTGACTCACCGGGCCTAATGAACTGCGGGTTCTTCTCTGCTATCTTACCTGTCTTGGGGTCGAGCCTCCCTATGATCTCAACTATTCTGCATGCTACTGACGCTGTGTGCGCATGAATGACTGGTGTATACCCTACGTGAATTGCTGATGGGTGCCATACGACTAGTACTCGGGCTGTGAACTCCTCAACAACAGTTGGCGGATTAGTTAGGTGACCTGCTACATCACCCCTTCTTACCTGGTCCTTAGAAACACCTCTTACGTTAAAGCCTATATTATCTCCCGGCAGAGCCTCACTTAAGCGCTCATGGTGCATCTCTATAGACCTTACCTCACCCACTATGCCTGGAGGCATGAAAACTATCTTGTCCCCGACCTTCAACTTCCCTGTCTCGACCCTGCCTACAGGTACTGTACCGACACCTGAAATGCTGTAGACCTCCTGAATCGGAATTCTCAGCGGCTTATCGACAGGCTTCGGCGGCTCCTTCACCATATCTAGCGCCTCAACTAATGTCGGGCCCTTATACCACGTCATGTTTGATGACTTCTCCATGATGTTGTCGCCAGTCCACCCTGATACTGGCACGAAAGGTATGTTATTCACCCTATATCCCAGCGGAGTCATGAACTTCTTCAGCGTGTCGACAACCTGCTTGTACCTGGCCTCACTCCACGGCGGGTCAGTGATATCCATTTTTGTTATAGCTACAACCATTTGGTCAATACCCATAGTCCTCGCGAGGACTATGTGCTCCCTGGTCTGCCCCTCCCTACTCATTCCTGCCTCAAACTCACCTGTTTTTGCTGAAACCACCATCAACGCTACATCAGCCTGACTTGTCCCAGTGATCATGTTCTTGATGAAGTCCCTGTGGCCTGGAGCATCGATGATTGTCCAGTAGTACTTAGGTGTCTCGAACCTCATGAATGTCAGGGCTATGGTGACGCCTCTCTCCCTCTCCTCCTTCAACTTATCAAGGAACCACGCATACTTTTCTGACTCTTTACCTGCCTTCTTGGCTGCCTCCTCGACCTCCTTAATGGTCTTTTCGTCAATAGCCCCTAGCTTCATTAACATGTGACCTACCAGCGTGCTCTTGCCGTGGTCTACATGGCCTATTACGACTAGGTTTAAGTGTGGCTTCTTTGGTCTGCTCATCCTATCACCACCTCTTCACGTCATGTACTTTAGTTAGGTAACCTTATAAAATTTTTAATTCAGTTCTATTACCTCGAGCTGAGTGCTATTCTCTCTATTTCCTCTTTCCTACCCACAGCATAGCTCTTAGGGTCATTCCTTGCTGCGAGAATTATTTCATCTGCTAGGCACTCAGCAATATTCTTACTTGACTTAAATGCCGCTAATCTAGCCCCCTCCGTTATATGTCTTAAAGCTAGATCAACTCTCCTCAGCGGTGAGACATCCACGGCAACATGATATATTATGCCGCCGTACATGATTCTTGTAGTTTCTTCCCTTGGCGCCGAGTTCTCGATCGCCCTAACCAGAACCTGCAGGGGATTCTCACCCGTCTTTAGGTGTACGATCTCAAACGCCCTCTTGACGATATTGTACGCTAGGTGCTTCTTACCTGCATTTCTACCAGGCCTCATCAGCTTATTCATTAATCTCTCAACTATAGGCACTTCAGCCTTGCCAAATCTTCTGTGCTCATGACGCCCGCCAGTATGCGGCAGGTACACAGGCCTTAATGAAATATACTTCTTAAGGCTAGGGTCCCTAACCATAACACCCTCATAACTCCACTTACCGAACAGCTTAATCTCTACTGTTTTAGGTTCTAGCACACTACCCATACATTACCCGCCTAGACCCCTCTTAATAGGAGGGCTTTTAAGTATTTTCTCACTGATGTATATGGCTTACTGGCTAAGCAAAATTATTAACTCTGTTAACCCCCTAGAAGATGATGGAGTATGCAGGAGCTGTACAGAGTTGTTGATGTCGAGCCGTACATCATGACTGGTGATGATGACTATGTTACAGGAACTCTGACATGCTACTTAGAAGATGGTAGCGAAATAATATTGTACAACGTACCCTATGACATCACACTAGCTATTGCCCGACTGAAGGAGCTCGGTGAGAGTGAAATCTATGAACCAGATGATTTCAGGGATACAGTATATGGTATACTGATCATGTTTCTTCCTAAACTGAGAGCGCTAGGTGAGTCTATAGAAAAAGTAATTATTGATGATTTCGACAACGAGAACATGGTGTATAGAGCGAGCCTATACATTACAACCGATGGGTTTAGTATTAGAAGAACTATGATACCGAGTCATGCTATATTTCTTGCACTACTCTTTAACAAGCCAGTATTCATTACTAGAAGAATAGCAGAAATATCACGCAATATAGAGGAGGAAGATGAGGAAGAACTATGAGAGGTCTAGGAGTACGGAGTGCCTGGTACTAAATTACTTACCTCATAGGCTTCTGCTTCTTGCCCTTAATGAGTGCGTCCAGTGACACGCCGTTAACCATGACTACCTTGTACCTAACACCTGGCAGGTCACCCATTGACCTACCCCTACTTCCACCAATGCCCGCTATTACTACCTCATCGTGTTCGTCTATGAAAGTAATTCCACCGTCGTAGGGGACGAACGCGGTAACTACCTTACCGTTCTTAACGAGCTGCACCCTAACACACTTCCTTAGTGCTGAGTTCGGCTGCCTTGACTCGACTCCTACTTTTTCTAATACAATACCTCTAGCCATTGGGGCACCCTCTAGCGGGTCATACTTCTCCTTAAGCTTCAGCATCCTAACTCTAAATTCCCTCTGACTCCACCTGAACTTAAGCCGCTTCTGCCTTAATTTTCTAGCCGCATACATACCATATGGTGACTTCTTCCCCGGCATGTCGCACACCCTACCTAATGGGTAGTTTATTTAGCTATACTAATAAGCTTATCGTAGGGGGAACCAAAATAGCTTTACTAAACTATAGATACTACATCGACCCCATAGTACCTCTTAAGTACTAATCTTGCCTTATGGACATTCCTGCCGTTCTTACCTATTGCTATTCCTTTATCATGAGGGTCTACCCTAACGTACAGCACCTTCCTGCCATCCGGCGTCTTATTCAAGTTAATCCCCAGTACCCTGGCAGGCAGAAATAAGTTCCTGACAAAGTCCTCCAGCGTGTCAGCCCACTCCACGATCTCTATCCTCCTACCCAAGATCTTAGATATCCTCCTCACGTTCCTGCCCTTAAACCCGACAGCTATTCCTGCCTGACCAGGAGGTACTATGAATATTATAGTACTGTCTTCCCCATCAATTATGCAGTCCTTTGCCGACACACCCGTTACATCATGTAGTAGAGCCATGTACCTTAGTTCCTCACCTGTTATCTTAACGCTCAACCTCGCCCTCACCCTTACCTAACTCAGTTATTCCTGACTCACCAGGATCTAAAACAGCTATGGTTGTAATAGGAAATAACTTACCGCAGACGGTTCCTAAGTCATAGCTGGTGCCACCGAACCTAATTACTGGAATGCCCCCCAGCTTAGCGTAGTACTTTACGTCTTCCTCGATCCACCTAGGTATCTTACTAGCTATTATAACTGCCTTCGCCTTACCTAATTTAATAGCCCTTAACGCCTTCCTAGCACCCAGTACAACCTTCCCTGTTTTCAAGAGTAGTCTTATTTCATTATCAAGTGAGAGCACCTCACTCACTCAGCCCACCTCACTCCTCTTTTACTCGTGACTGAAATTTTAATTTAGTCGGATTCATTTCCAGCATCACCACAGCCGTACCTACAGGAGCTAGCTGACCTATGATGACGTTTTCAGTAACGCCTCTTATAT
>JAGGTW010000079.1 GCA_021163585.1 Desulfurococcales archaeon
CTGAGCTCCTCGGACTTGAATTCCAGGAGTTAAGTAAGTGATCTTAAGACCTTAACAGCATGCACCAAGTAGATAGTGTCTAAGGGAGTTCTCGCTAAAGCTACTATGCATGGCTTCATACCTAAGCACCTGAGGTAGCTTAAGACGTACCCAACCCCCGTTGCTGATGACGCTGTCGCCACCAACCTTCCTCCGTACTTAAGGAGCCCGCACCCTAGTCTGAAGATCTCCTTCATCAGCCCCAAGTCCCTGCCACCACACCAGTTAAGATCTAACTCATCCCTAGGCTCCAGCTTAAGGTAAGGCGGGTTAGTGACCACGTAGTCTAGCCCAGTGAACCTGAGTAATTCATCTCTACTAGACACGAAAACTATCCTGTCCTCGACATTGTTTAGTCTAGCATTAATTCTTGACGTAGCTAACGCCTTCCTACTTACGTCGTAGGCTATTACCTCCCTCACCCTGAAGTTCCTGGCTACGTAAATTGCTATGACACCTGACCCGCAGCCCAGGTCGAGGACCCTCCCATAGGGCTTAATGTGCTTTAGTATTAGGGCGGTAGATAGCGTATACACGGGGTTAAAGATTTCGTAGGGTATGAAGAGGTGGAGGTCCATGAATTTAAAGTACTTAGTGAGTTTAGGAACTACCTTATGTGTCAACCTCAAAATAACTCTAATAGCTTCTGCCGCAAACTTACCCATAGGTACCGTAGCAATTACGTAAAGCTATTAATAATGATTACCTCGTTTTAGGATAATTCGTTTGTAGATCGCTGAGGCATGCCCTCGGAAATCCTTAATGGAGTAGAAAGTATGATGCAAAATAATTAATTTTAGGTGTAGCAGAATATCACATTGGGTGCTCTTGCTCCTGGTGGTTTTGCGTGGGCAGAATTAAGGAGAGGGAGAGGGTTAGGAGGAAGGCGAGAAGAAAGCAGTTAATTCTTGCCTTAATTGTTGCTGTAGCTGTTGCTTGTGGTGCTGGTCCCCTCTGCTTTAATTACTTAATGAGTCAGCAGAGCGTGAGCTCGGAAACACAGGTGGGTGAGGTCAGGCCTAAGGCTTTGGTTGCTGATAGCTTAATGCTTGACTTCCCTAATCAGGAGCTAATCAATTACTTAGTAAGTACGCTGAGGGGTGCTGGCTATGATGTTGATGTGGTTTATGGCTCAGACGTTAACTTAACACTGTATTCTAGGCTTACTGACTACTCCCTAATTATTCTAAGGATTCACGGTGGTAAAGCAACCTACAAGACCCCTGACGGCGTCATCCACAAGCTTAACGGGCTATTCACAGGGGTTTTATGGAGTGATGAGTACTATAAGTTAAAGGTTGAGTGGTTAGCTACTAGGGCGTTCCCATACAATTCAACTAAGGCGTTCCTAGCAGTACTACCTAAGTTTTTTGATGTAGAACTTAAAGGTAGGTTCAAGCCCGACTCAGTACTGATTGTTGCCAGCTGCTACTCACTATTTACTAGAGATATAGCTGATGCACTAGGTAGGAGAGGGCTACCCATATTTATTGGGTGGGAAGGAGCAGTAACACTTAATCACATGGATGAAGCACTCAAGCTACTAATAGATAAAGTAATTAAGGAGAACTTAACGTGGGCTGAAGCAGTAAAAGTAGTTAATGAAGAGTTAGGCCCGGATCCCGTCTACGGTGAGGAACTAAGGGTAATTACGTATAAGCACTAACTTACTGCCTCCTCAAAATCAGTAATGATATCTAGGTATTAAAGCGGGTTGAGACCACTTAATGACTTTAGTTGGGCACTTAGTTAAGGTAATTTTTATTATCTCATCCTATAGATTGGTAGATGATTGCTGTGAGAGAAGACCTTACTGAAGTTGTTGCTGGTGGTATGTGGATATTCCTCGGTAGTCTCGTTGTTTCCTTATCTGGTTTTATTTTCTGGGTCATACTTTCTAGGTTAGCTGGTGTTGAGTCAGTAGGTATTGCCTCAGCTGTTGTGAGTGCTTCAGGTGTTGCTACTACGTTAGTTAGTGCTGGGTTAAATATAGCTGTTGTCAGAGTAGTAGCTGCTGGCGGTCCTAAAGCATTTACTACATCAGTAATACTTGCAGTAGTGCTTGGTTCTGCAGCAGCTGTCTTAACCATACCGCTAATTCACTCACTGGGTTACGGGGGCTTAACTTATTTTGCTTCAGCTCTAGCCCTACTCACTGCTGCTGGAGTAGCTGTGACCCAGTCACTCATTGGTTTTGAGTTATTTAAGGGGTTCTTCACGACCCTACTTACTGGCTCCTTAGCTAAGGTTGCTGTAGGTGTTGCTCTAGCTGTGGCTGGCTTAGGTGCTCTAGCTCCATTAATTGGCTACCTTGCCTACCCTGTAGTAGCCCTTATTACAGGTACTTCAGTAGTTTTACCTTTATTAATGCGTTCAGGCACATTAAGACCTGATGCCCAGGAATTTAAGGAGTTGATTAAGCTGACCTTCTCCAACTACCCTTACACGTTCTCAACTCAGTTAATGACCATGCTTGGTGTCTACTTCTTCGCCTACTTAATTCGGGAGGCAGTACCTGTAGGTACTCTCTACATAGCACTTATGATCACGCTAGCTATATCAGCTATACCTAACTCCCTACTGAGTGCTGCTCTACCAATAGGTGTTAGGAGGGGTACTGAACCGTTTGCTGAGGGCTTCAGGATTGGGCTATCCCTAGCCACCCCAATAGTGGTGTTTGTCGGTGCCGCCAGCAGTGCCGTGCTGAGGATTATTAATCCTGAGCTACTATTAGGTGCTAACACCCTTAAGATCCTCTTACTCTCGCTACCCCCACTAACTGCCTTAACATCAGCTATCATGTCACTGAATAGGAGAGGAGATATTAAGGGGCTAGCTGCTGTGGGCTTAATTAGGCTTGCAGTACTTACTGCTCTACTCCCACCACTAACTCATTATGCTGGCTTACTTGGTGCGTCACTAGCCTATCTAGCAGCAAATACTACACCACTACCCATAGCACTAAAGAATATTGATATAGGGCATAATCTACTCAAACTCTGGGGGATTCAAGCAACACTAATACTTACTTCTGCTTCCCTCAGTAATTACGTAGGAGAGCTACCTGCCGCAGCCTTCTTAACCATAGCTACTATACCCTTAATGCATGCTACAAGAACATACTCAATACAGGAACTAACTAGGACATTAAGAACAGCTATAGTACATTTACTAAGGTCTTAGAGGAGGACGACCCAGTAATTCATAGTGCTTGCTTGAAATGGTAAATTACTTGAAATTCACTCTCCTATGGAAATTTAAAGGCCTACTTCGTCATTTTCTCTTTCCCGCGCCCTTCCTTAATTAAGGTAACTAACTGCAGGACTACACCAATAACTAGGAAATAATAAGCTACTTCAGCAAACTTATTCGCTAATACCTCACTACCTAAAGCTAAAGCTACAGCGGCTGAAACAAGCATAACCATAAAAGCAACAATAAATACAATACTTACCTTGTTTACTAGCTTAATTAACTCACTACCTATGGACGCTCACCTAGAGTAAATTGAGTTTTCCTTAATTAAGGAAATGAATTAAAAATAACTTACTACATAGGTTTATTCTTTTAGCTTAGCAGCTACGAGAACACCTATCGCAATTGCTGCTACAGCCGCACCAGCCACTATGCTCGTGTAGTCTCCGCCCTGCTCTGGCGGTACTTCTACTTCACCACCTACGACGTAGGGGTTCTGGGCAACTACTGGTGAGGGAGTTACTAAAGCACCGACTATTACCAGTACCGTGAGAGCTGCGATAAGACCTAAGTAAGCGTACTTTCTCCTCATAGTCTCCCACACATATATATTTTTCATTGAATAGACATATAAATCTTTTCCATAATCAGTTCACAGGCTGATTAAATGAATTTGAAGTCAGCAGTACTTCGAGTTACTACTGGCTTACTAGTCATCTATGCTATGTATTACGCAGGGTTTGGGTGGCTCCCCATAAGCTTTACTGAGGACAGAATTCTTAAGTACATCATAAACACAGAACCCCTCCTAGCCTACCTGCCCATAGACTTCATACTCATCACCCTCTCAATAACTTCAGCTCCCCACCTACTTAAGGTAAGCATAAAACCAATAATTCCGCCTCTCGCCATGACCTTCACCGGGTACCTACTCTACGCTGCTGTAGGTGACCCACGCGTTCTCGTACTCTCATCGGCCTCAGCCATTATCACACTCTACGTACTATACAAGAACCTAGGACTGAGGGAGGTCATCATGTCTGCAGTACATGCAATAATAATTCTTGAGGTAGCTGCAATAACATCAACTCTAACGTACTTCGCCGTAGGTTCATGGAGCTCGCTGACCAAAGCCATAGTACTTAGGGAGAGGTTTACATGGGGTTTTCTTGAATGGGCCTCAATACCCCTACTAGCTACCTCAGCACTGCTATGGACGTACAGCTACGTAAGAAAAACCGAGTATCCACTCAAGGACATTGCCGTAAGATTAGAGAAGGAGCTAGCGGGTGTTGGAATTAAGTATATAGTAGGGCCTAAGGCACTAGCTGTAGCAGTAGCCCTAGCATTACTGGCTATCGCACTGCCGCACCTCCCAACAGTGAATCCGGGGCTACATCCAGTAAGTGTCGACACATACTACTACATGAAGTTCATAAGCTACGCAGATATACACGGCCTCTCCCAAGCACTAATTAAGTTTAAGGGCTTCGCTAGGCCAGCCTACCTCACCATACTCTACTACGCGTCCAGAGCAGTAGACCCGGTAATACTCCTAGACATAGTCCATCCAGCAATAGCACTAACCCTCCTCACCATCGCTACCTACTTATTCGTGAGGAAATTCGCTGACGATAAGGCAACATCCATAGCCGCCCTACTAACCCCTCTCGGCCACAGCACAGTAACGTTCATCGCCGGAGGCTTCCAAGCTAACTCCATAGCACTACCAATAGCCCTACTAATGCTCGCAACAGACCCTAAATCCAAGACCAAATTATTCGCACTCGCAGTGCCGCTAGCTCTAATACATCCATGGACATTCATAATGTACTCAGCAGCCTACGCAGCCTACGCGTGGAGGGTCAAAGGCCTGAAAATTAAGGGGTTGACCACACCAGCAGCCACCCTACTAGCAGCCCTAGGAATTAGTGAAATCGTAGACCTACTCACGGCAGGCGTCAGCCCAACCTCAGCAGCTGCAGGAACAGTCACGAGGTCCATAGGGCTCTACCTACCACAAAACCTATTCCGAGGAATCGAGTTCTGGACCTGGGGATCTCAGGCAAACGCTTTAGTATTTACCACTGCAGCACTAACCTACTCATTAACACCTGTAACGGCCGTACTAGCTGTCACAGCACCACTACTCCTCATAACCTCCTCAGTCATAATCCATAGGCTCGTGCTTAACACACCCCTAGAAGCACATGCTTCAGTACTACTGAAGGGGCTGGATCGAATGATAATTATTGCTGTTATATTGGTGAATGCCGTCAGAGGGCTTGAAGTGCTTTCAGGTATGACGCCACTGGTAGGCGATGTATGGCAGGCCATCATTTATAGACCTTAATTTAGGAATTACCTCATCTACTGCATGCGCTACCCATATTATGCTTTCTTGCAATAACTATGTAGTACGCACTAAACACTGTGACGCCTCCCATAGATTACCGAACTACTTGAGTGATTCACTAATTAAGTCAAGTGAATTACTGGTAAACCCTGTCTCCACCCTCCCCAAAATCTCTTTAATTAATCTCTTCGACCTTCCCGGAGCAGTTAGCGTTAATGGGCAAGTACTTACCTTGATTTCTTTGTGATGGCTTGAGGTTTATATAGCTTTACTAACACTATGGTTATCGGCTGGTGCTTGATCTTGGTGTACGTTAGTAGCGTCAAGCTAAAGCGGTTTAGAGGTATTAAGGAGGGGGTTATCGATGGTTTAAGTGATTTCACTGTACTTGTAGGCAGGAATGGTGCAGGTAAGTCAACAGTTCTTGAGGCTTTATACCTTGCGTCTGCTTGGCTGGAACCTAGGGACCCTGTACGCGGCTTAAGTAAGTACGACTACGTAGTCATGAGAAGAGGTGGTAGAGGAGATTGGAGATCTTCCCGTGACGTGATTTGGTATTTAATGAATTCTGAAGAGGATATCGTCGTAGGTATCGATTTAGGGAGTGTTAGTACTGAATTCATTCTTCATCATGGCACGGGTGGTTTGTGGTTGCGGATAGATGATTTTAGAGAGTCCCTCTCATCGCATCTCTCAAGAGGGGGGATTAAGAAGTGCAGCTTACTCAAGCTTCAGGGGTCATTAGCTCACTTCTCTAATTACCCTCCTCCTAGTAACGTAGTAGTTGTGGAGAAGGGGGATGTAATTAATTGGTTTAGGAGGTCTATGCCGTACTTACTTGATGTGTTAGGAGGTACTGTCTTGATTGATGATTACTTACTATCAAGACCTGATGACATTGA
>JAGGTW010000078.1 GCA_021163585.1 Desulfurococcales archaeon
CCAACGTCTAACGGTACACCAAAGAAATCTGCTAAATTACGTAGCTCTTCATCCCCTACGTCAGGGTGAACAACACCTCCCCTATCAGTCACAACAGCTACGGATCCTACTGTCGGGATCTCAGCTAGTGGGGCCTGAATGTACTCCCCAACTCCCAGTAACTCAGAGAGTCTATGAACGTCACTCTTATCCAGTTCAGGGTGGAAAACTGCTGCCTTACTATTAGCTAACACTATATTACCTAGGGCCGTAAATGTTATGTGAACTACATGGACGTTTAGACCCAAGTTCCTCAGGTACTCCACCTCCTCGTCCCTAGCTATCCTGGGCACTAGTAAAACCCTGTCATTACCTGCCACCAGAACCCCTAATAAGAAGGTTCCTGCCACCCTAGCCTCTACTACATCGGCATTAAGAGTATCACTTATTTTCCTCTTAGTACCTGAGTCAATACCTTGCGGGACTAAGGCAACCTTATTATTAGCGAAAACGTACACCCCTATATTCGGGTTGCCGAAGATCCTCAGCTTATCTAAGGGCATTTAGAGCACCGCACAGGACGCTACTACCCGCTAGACGGCGCAAAGGGAATTGCTAGTGCAACCTTAACTACCTTACCCTCATTATCAAGCTGGATGACCCTAACCGCCACTCTGCGGGGAGGTTTATCGTAAGCCCTGGAAAATATATACTCGTTCACCGACTCATCAATGACGATCTGCTCGGCCTTTACATGCCTCCTAATAAACTCCCTTATTGTCTTGAGGGCTCTTGGTGCCCTCCTTCTTCTACCCGACCAGTAAAGACGGGACAAGTTGATCACGTATATCTTTTCAGACACCACACCCCACCCACGCTTAATTAGATATTACCTAACTTCGACCTCCTCCAGTGCCTTAACTTAGGCCTGAAGGGCACCTTCCTTAATGTCTTGATAACCACCCACACCGGTATAGCCGAATTCGATTTCAACGCGCTAGCCAACCTTAATTTCCTTGCTACATGCTTATTTCTCGCCAGTTCTCACCACCTCTTACCACGTATTCTTATTTTTACATCACGCCTACTTCTTGAATCTATAGCAGCTAATATTTGTTTCAGTACTTCATCAGTTATCCTCTCCTTGATCTGGCCTGCGAGAGCGAGGCTTATCAGGTACTCCTCAACAGTCTTAGCCAGCTCCGGCCTTACTAACCTTACATTAGCTAGTCTCTCACGAGCTTCTGGAGTTAGTATTCTCCTTAAAATAGCTTGCTTTTGAGCTTCACGAGCTAGCTCTTCTTCCTTTTTCTTCGCCTCCCGAGCCTTCCTCATCAGCTCTTCGAGTTGCCTGCGCTTTATCTCCTCAAGCTCCTCATCGTAGTACTCATTGCTCACTTCCCCTTACCTCCACTACCATATTTCTCTAACTCCGGAATAACCTTAACTACTTCCTTGAACACCTCATTTGCTAATTTATCAAGGAGTGATCTGCCCCTAGGCGATAATGTCCTACCTCTGTTGCCAGCCTTAGTAACTAGTCCTGCTCTCTCTAATTGCTGAAGTATCTTCCTTATGTGGGAACCTCCAGCTTTTCTGAAGTGGGGCGGTGCTGAACCGCGGTTCTGGAGGCCCCCATATATCGTGCGGAGGGTCTCTAAACCTATTGGTTCCGGACTCACGTATAGTTTCCTGAGAATGCTTGCAGCTCTATAATACCACCAGTCAGGGCTGTCCGGGATCCTCTCCTTGTGAGGACCTGTTTTCGCAAATAATGCCCACTCGGGAGGCTTTACCTGCGGTACATTTTCTTTTAAATACCTGGCCAGCACCTCTATGAACGTGTCAGGCGGTACTTCCTTTACTGTGACCATCGCCAACCCTCCTACTACTCCGAAAATCTGTTTAAAGGTTTTATTAACCTTACTTCTTAACTTAGGTTAAATATAGTGCTTTAATTAGCAGTGACTGCCTTAGTGATTATTATGGTAGCAGTTAATTAGTACTTTGGAAGTAAAAAACATAGGTCGGTAATATGCGAGTAAAGATAATAGCGTCACTGGGCCCATCAACACTCAGTGAGGGCATAATATGTAAGTTAGCTGAGGAGGGCGTAACTGGGTTCAGGATAAATTTCGCGCATGGAGACATAGGTCAGTGGAAGTTCTTTGTTGAGTCGGTAAGAAAAGCTGAAGAGAAAGTTAAGAATCCACTAACACTGATTGGTGACTTAGTTGGGTCATCAATAAGAACAGGAGTTATTGATAAGCCACTCACGCTCAAGAAGGGTGAGTCGGCTTACATAGTTCTTAAGGACAGGGCATCCGCTGAAAACAAGGAGATCCCGCTACCTAGAAAGGAAATATATGAATCGCTTGAACTAGGTGACATAATAGTTATGGATGACGGGAGGGTAAAGCTCAAGGTTGTTGATGTGGGGAGTAGTAACATTGAGGTATCAGCACTAACCGATGCGATAATAAAATCAAGAAAGGGCTTTACGGTGATGAATAAGGAGTTCGATATACCACCAATCACTGACCAGGACCTAGAAAGTATTGATTTCGCAATTAAGGAGGGACTTGACTATATAGGTCTAAGCTATGTTAGAAGGAGGAAAGATGTTGAGTTATTAAGAGATATTCTCAGGAGGAAGAATTCTGACATAGGTATAATTGCGAAAATAGAAACAAAGTCCGCAGTAAGAAATATTAAGAGCATAGCTGAGTCAGCCGACGCTGTTCTTGTCGCGCGCGGCGATCTAGGAATGAACTTCGGTCTTGAAGAAGTCCCTCATCTACAGAGACTCATAGTGAGAAGTACATTAGAATCCAGTAAGCCCGTGATTGTTGCAACACAGCTGCTCGAGTCACTCATAGAGAGGCCTGTCCCCACAAGAGCTGAGGTGGTTGATGTAACCGTAGCCGTAAGTGAGGGTGTTGACGCTCTAATGCTTACTGGGGAGACAGCCGTCGGTAAGTACCCTATTGAGGCTATCAAGTGGCTAAAGAGAATAGTATCTGTAGCTGAGGAGCGAGCAGGAATCTACACCCACAGAAAGGTAATTAGTCTTAAGGCAAGGTACGCCAAGGGAGTTGCTGAACTCGCAGAGGATCTGAATGCTAAGTTAGTAATATATAGTATACGGGGTGTTACAGCAAGACTAATATCTATTTTAAGACCTTCAGTCCCCTTCTTTGTTGGTTCACCCTCAATTAAGCAACTCCGCAAACTAAACATATTATGGGGTATTAAGCCACTTCAGGTTCCCGCTGAAAATTATGAGGAGGGCCTTGAAAAAACATATGAAATACTGAGGATTAAGGGCGCAATAGAAGTAGGTGACCTCGTAGTACTTACCTATGGTCTGAGAAGGGAGGAACAAGTGATAAAGATCAGGAAAGTAACCACCTAACACTTAAAACTTCCATAAAAAATCTCGTAGTTCTACAGAAACTTAATGGTGCGGCGGCCGGGATTTGAACCCGGGATTTCCGGCGTGGAAGGCCGGCGTCCTAGACCAGGCTAGACGACCGCCGCCAAGATTTCTTATGTCCCGGGGGTTTAAGCTTTTATTCGAGTTTACCACACGGGTTGTGGGAGTTTCTGTGGGTTGTCGAAGAGGGTTTAAATTCCTGGAACACACAGCTGATGTGTATGTCGAGGTATTCGGCAGTTCCTTAGAGGAGGTTTTTGAGTTGACAGCTAAGGCAATGTTTGAAGTTATGGTGGATACATCTAAGGTTAAGCCAGTTAACCACTTAGTTGTAGAGGATAGTGGTGTAGACTTAGAAAATGCCCTATATAGATGGCTTGAAGACTTACTTATAGAGTACTGTGCA
>JAGGTW010000037.1 GCA_021163585.1 Desulfurococcales archaeon
CCCTTCCTAACTCACTCTCACTTACTGGGCCTCCGCACAAAGGGCACAGATGTCTAAGCAGCATCATAATCTTCCTGTTGATGATGCTATAGCAGGTATCATTTAAAAGACCACTTACTAATTGAGGACGGACTCGCGAAAACTCACGAACATTTTTCATAGTCCAGTATTACTACTACTTACTTGGACCAAGCAGCAACCATCAAGGCATTTTAGAAGTTATTATGATGAAAGCTTTTCTAAATTACTGAGTACGGAATAATTGTGTGGAGCGGTGACGAGGAAATATATATTCGTGACGGGTGGTGTACTATCAGGCCTAGGAAAAGGCGTTACATCAGCTTCTACAGGACTTTTATTGAAGTCCATGGGGTATAGTGTAACAGCAATAAAGATAGATCCCTACGTTAACGTGGACGCAGGAACCATGAACCCCTACATGCACGGTGAAGTATTCGTAACTGAGGATGGTGGCGAGACGGATCTTGATATAGGGCATTATGAGAGGTTTCTGAACATTGACTTGAGTAAGAAAAACAACATAACTACAGGTAAGGTCTATCAGTCAGTTATCGAGAAGGAACGGCGTGGCGACTACCTAGGACAGACAGTTCAAATAATACCGCACGTAACTGATGAAATAAAAAAAGAAATTCGGGAGGTAGCTGATGAGCAAGGCGCTGATGTAGCTATTATAGAGATAGGGGGTACTGTAGGTGATATTGAAGGACTGCCTTTTCTTGAAGCTGCAAGGCAGATGAGGCTTGAAGAGGGTGTGGATAATACTTTATTTATACATGTGGTACTGGTACCTAAGCTGTCAACGACGGGCGAATTGAAAACCAAGCCAGCTCAGCACAGCGTCCAGGAGTTAAGAAGGATAGGTATTCAGCCAGATATACTTGTAGCTAGATCTATAGAGCCCCTGAGCAGGGAAGCTAGGAGGAAGCTAGCGCTCTATAGTAACGTACCCCGGGAAGCAATATTCAGCAACTATGATGTCGACTTAGTTTACGAGGTTCCATTAATCCTGAGGGAGCAGGGACTTCACTCACTAATAAGTAAGCGCTTAAGAATGAAGTACTGCGAGCCTGACTTAAGTAGCTGGATAGACTTCATAGATAAGATCAAAAACGCTAGAAAACAAGTTACCATAGCTATGGTGGGTAAGTACACAAGGCTGAAGGACAGCTACTTAAGCATAATTGAAGCAATTAAACACGCTTCAGCACACTGTCTACTTAAACCTAAGTTAAAGTGGATTGAGGCTGAGGACATAGAAAAAGGAAGAGTGAGCGCAGAGGAAACTCTCGAAGGTGTAGACGGGGCAGTAATATTACCTGGTTTCGGTATACGGGGGGCTGAAGGTAAGATTAAGTTAATTAAAGAGCTCAGAGAGTCAGGTAAGCCTACTCTGGGGATATGCTTCGGCCTTCAGTTAATGGTAGTTGAATTCGCAAGAAATGTATTAGGGTTAGATAAAGCGAACTCTACGGAAGTTGATCCAAGCACTCCGCACCCGGTAGTTGATTTGCTGTCCATGCAGAAAGGAGTCATCTACAAGGGTGGAACCATGAGATTAGGGGCGCTTCCAATCAGGTTGATTCGTGGCACTAAAGCATATGAAATTTACGGACAGAGAGATGTAGTATACGAGAGACACAGACATCGGTATCAGGTCAACCCAAGATATATTAATAAATATGCTGAAAACGAATTCATTGTAAGCGGTTTCAGTAAGGAGGGATTTCCAGAGATAATGGAGCTGAGATCATCGAAATTCTACTTAGGGACCCAGGCACATCCTGAATTTAAGAGCAGGCCTCTACAGCCATCACCAATATATATTGGATTTATTAAAGCTCTTAAAAAAGGATGAGGTATATAAGGCAGTAGTTCCTTCATTTCTTGGTTATAGATACATGTACAGGTTTAAGGATCTGATTAGAATTGAGAAAGGTAAGGCATTCCTTCTAGGTAATGAAGCTATCGCAAGAGGTGCTATAGAGGGCGGCATAGGGGTAGCTAGCGCATATCCTGGGACACCTTCATCCGAAATAATTGAAGCACTCATGACCGTAAGCAAGGACTTAGGAATATATGTTGAGTGGAGTATTAATGAGAAAGTGGCATTTGAAGTAGCATATGCCGCTGCAATAACAGGAGTTAGGTCCTTGGTAGCTATGAAGCACGTAGGTCTTAATGTAGCAGCGGATCCTCTAATGAGCAGTGCATACACCGGCGTGAATGAAGGATTTGTTATAGTTTCGGCAGACGACCCAAGCATGTGGAGTAGTCAGAACGAACAGGATAACAGGTTCTATGGAATGCATGCCTACATACCTGTTTTCGAGCCTTACGGTCCAGGAGAGGCTAAGGAGCTAGTAAAATATTCATTAGAGTTTAGCTCAAGGATCAAGCACCCCGTGATCTTTAGGAGTACAACGAGGATCAGTCATACTAGAGGAGTTGTGGACCTCGGGCCAATACCTAAGTCAGTGAAGGTGAAGGGCGGATTTGGAAAAGAACTAAGGTTCGCACTAGTTCCAGCAGTCTCAAGGAAGAATAAGTTGGCTCTCCTAGAAAGGTGGAGAAAAATAAGTGAGGAAGTAGAACACTGTCCCTTTAACTTCTTAGAAGGTGATGGAAGACACCTGATCATAGCACCAGGAGTTGCATACTCTCATGTGAGGGAGGCTGTCCGGCTCCTTGGAGTTAAAGCTAGGATACTAAAGCTGAGTTCAGTTTACCCCGTTCCAGAGGCGATGTTACTGAAGGCTGTGGGAGATGTCGATGATATTGTAATTATCGAGGAACTGGACCCTATAACTGAATTGCAGGTAAGGTCTATCCTACATAAAAAGAATATAACTATCAGAGTAGCTGGAAAAGATCTTGTCGGGTATCCATACGAATTAAATATTGAGAGGATTGTTGAGGCCCTGAGCAAATTCTACAATGTACCGAACCCCTTGCTGCAAACTAAGGCAGGCGATACCGCAGGCATCAAAGTTCCTGCTAGGCCGCCGACATTCTGCCCTGGATGCCCGTACAGACCACTGTTCTTTGAGATCAGAAGATATATCAATAGGGAAAAATTACCCTATATTGCGTCAGGAGATATAGGATGTTATGCACTATCTCTCAATGAGCCCTACAAGCTACAAGACCTCATTATCGAGATGGGCGGGAGTATAGGTTTAGCAAATGGCTTAAGCAAAGTTACTGATGATGTAATATTCTCATTTATAGGTGACTCCACATTCTTCCATGCAGGAATGCCAGCACTAGCAAACGCAGTATATAACAGGTCTCCCCAGGTGGTGGTGATACTTGACAATCAAATAGTAGCAATGACTGGGCATCAGCCATCCCCTTCAACAGGCATGGAAGGTAAAAAAGCTATTGTAATTGAGGACGTTGTTAAGGGGTTGGGTGTGGAATTTATTCGAGTGGTGGATCCGTTTGAAATAGATGATGTTAGAAGGAGTATTAGCGAGGCTGTAAAGTATGTTAGAGAGAAGAAAATGCCAGCAGTCATTATTGCCCGTAGGAGATGCGCACTTGTAATTTTACGTGACTTGAGGAGAAGGGGTATAATGCTTGAGCCCTGCTACATAGACCAAGAAAAGTGCATAGGTTGTGGAACCTGCTACAACTGGTTTGCATGTCCAGCAATATCTAAGGTGGATGGAAGTAATAAAGCCGTAATAGATCCGAGCCTTTGCGTCGGATGCGGATCATGTGTGAGTATCTGCCCTGTAAACGCAATAAAACTCCCTAAGGGGACCGAGCCCCATAAATTAAAGGAATTGTGGAGGTGATGTCTTAATGGTACTAAATATTGTAATAGTTGGTGTAGGTGGACAGGGACTGCTGTCAATGGCACAGCTAATAGGGTGGGCGTCAGTAGAATCCGGAACTAATGTATTAGTTGCTGAGACACACGGCCTTAGCCAGCGAGGAGGGTCAGTTATAGTGCATGTCAGATTAGGTGATGCAACGTCACCACTAATACCCGTTGGAAGAGGAAACATAATGTTGGCCCTAGAGCTTCTTGAGGCGGCAAGGTATGTCAACTTCATGCGTAATGATGGTGTAGCCGTGGTTAATAAGAAGCTGATAAAGCCTAACATACCAGGCGTGAGAGTTGAGAGTGAAGAAAACGTAATTAATACTTTAAAAGGAACAGTGAAGAATACATTCTTCATTGATGCAACAACTAAAGCATTAGAGGAGGGCAACCCTGTAGGCGCTAATATGGTTATACTGGGATTCCTCGGAAACATGCTTGAAAGGGCTGGTGTCCTGCAGGAAGGTCTGCTAGGTAAGTATGCAGGCAGGATCGGCAGGGGTTCCCTAGCCGAAATAAATAGGAAACTATATGAATGGGGGTATAGTCTAGCCAGCCAGCGGGTGAGTAACGAGTTAATAAACTCCATAAAGTCTTGGCTACTTAAGGAGGGTGCTTAACGTCGTAATTTTCTTTTAAACCTCAAGCACATTAAGAACGTAATAACGGATAACCTCTCATTTAATAAGAATAAAAACTTTATATTTAGTGTTAACCCTCAAGGCAGTCCCTAAACCTTCTTACTTTCAATTATAATCATTGTTGTAGTGCCTCTTACTTGAGGAATTCTCCTTATTTTATTAATTACCAGCTCCCTTAGGGATTCGTGGGTTTTAGCCTCAACTACAGCAACAATATCATACATACCGTAAACTTCGTATATCTCCTTGACTCCCTCTATCTTCGCTAAGGCCTCAACAACCTCGGACTCTGTCCCGATTTCCGTGTTTATTAATATAATAGCAGCGGGCATAGATATCTCATATATTCATGTTGCGGTAAAACTAATAAACTTGTTTA
>JAGGTW010000042.1 GCA_021163585.1 Desulfurococcales archaeon
GGGGTATTAGAACACCGCCTTGAAAACCTGTGTCAACTATTAATTCAGTACCTAAACTCTTACCATTAGAGGGATTCTGCAGAATTGCTTCGACTATAGGCTGATAGTTTAATACAGCATTTCTGAAGTGAGCTTTCAAGCGCGATCACCACGGGAACCCTAATTCTATTTCTTCAACCTCCTCCTTATACGGTAGCCTAACTATTAGTCCATGATCTCTGCAGGCGTCCTTAGACTTAGAGAGGGCTTCATCATAGCTTCTAAAAACTCCTACTAGCCTGCCATCACATGCGAGGGCATAGCCACTCCTATATTTCCCAGTCGACTTGCTAATCTCCTCGGTGAGAGCCTTCAAGTTCTCCTCATATTGCTGCTCAAGCTTCATCCAGAGGTAGACCTCCTCGTAGTCACCTCTACTCTTCATCCACTGGCGGAGAGCCTCCTCTACAATAGATGCTATGGTTTTACCTTCTAAGGAAGCATATGTCTTAACAAGTCTGTATAGTTCCTCGTCAAAATTCTTAATAGCTACTAACTTAGTTTTCTTCAACGCATCATATTCCCTCGCACACTTAACTAAGTAGAAGATTTTAACTAGTTATATAAGTTTAACCAAGCTAACAATCATAACCTAAGACTTCAGGATAAAGGCTCAGCTATTAAGAGTTAGAAATGCCCGCCTTCTAAGTTAGGTGTAGGTGGATAGTCAGGCGAAAACTCCTTCGTCATTAATATTCAGTCAGGAGCCCTCATCACTTAACCTTCAACTAACCTCCAGATACAGGAGGTAGGAATGATACTTCATCTCCATCCTTAACTTCATCACTCGGCAGCACGTTAATGCCATTGACAAGCATTAGTATTGGCACGCTCTCCTCAACTTCTCTGAACTTTGGGTACTTAGATCTAATGTACTCTAGGACATCCTTAACCTTAACTTTCCCCCCGCTTAGGTCGATTACCAACTCCTTAGTGCCTACGGCATCCGCAAATACAGCAAATAATTTAACTTTAACCTTTACCATAATACCCATCTCCGAACCTAAGTAGGAGTGTAACTTAATTTAACTTTCACTGCTGCATCGCTAGATTGCCGCAGACTGGGCAGTCCTTTCTTCTACTTACCTCGATTGTGGTGAAGGTTGTCGTAGTGCCATCAAATATCAACAACTTACCTATGAGAGGCCTCCCGTGCCCTGTAATCAGCTTTATTACCTCCTGAGCTTGGAGAGTGGCTAGTATAGCTGGCGTTGTCCCTAGTACCGGGAAGGTCCCTGATTTAGGCTTAGCTCCTGCTGAGGGCACTATACATTGTAGGCACGGTGACTCGTGGGGAATGATTACGGTTAGCTGCCCGTACATTCCATGTACTCCTGCATGAACGAAGGGCTTGCCCAACTCCACACACGCCTTATTAATAATCATCCTAGTTCCCCAATTGTCGAGTCCGTCAACAACTACGTTAGCCTCCTTAATGATGTCGTACACGCTATCTTCATTAACCTCAATAGCTAAACCCTCAACATCTACTTCGGGATTGAGTTCCCTTAACTTCTCAGCTGCTGACCTGACCTTAAGCCTTCCGATATCACGTGTCCAGTGAAGTACCTGCCTGTTCAGGTTATCCAGCTCGACTACGTCCTTATCAACTAAGATTAATCTTCCAACACCAGCAGCTGTCAGGTAAGTGGATGACGCACTACCTAAGCCACCGACCCCAACAACTACTACCCGTGCCGACTTAAGCTTCTTCTGACCCTCCTCCCCGAATATCATTATTTGCCTATTGTACCTTATCTTCTCCTCCTTACTCAAGGTGGGCGCATTAACAGAGTTTATTTCTGGGTGCATGCAGCAGCAACCAAGATTAACTACCTAGATCCATAATAACTTAATCTCAATACTCAGGCATAGGTGCCAGGAAAATGAATTAATAATATTAGGAGTAAATCGAGTGCTTCTCAATAAGTACGTGGGTTTCTTCTTCAGGCTTAATCCTAATTTTAATGAAGTAAAACGTTCCATTAGGTAGTTCTTCCCACTTACTCAGTGACTTAGGTCTGTACTCACTAAAATCTACTAAGGTTGATGAGGTGAATATGATGCTGCCATCACTCACTCTAGCTGCATACATTTTGTAGTAAGTACGGTGCTCACTAGGTAGTCGCTCCCTGTAGTAGCTTCCGAAGACAGCTGTTACCAAGTCTTCACCGATTACTGCGATTCCCAGGTTGAGTGCCGTCTTAGTATACTTACTTAACTCCCTGATCGCACTGATACTTACTTCATCGCCGATTAAGTCAGCTAGCCTTAGCGTCAGTAGGTAGGTATCGCTGTACTTTTCGAGGACTTCATCCGGCAGCCTGTAACTTAAGTCCTTAGCCAGCCTGTCCTTGTCCACAGACCCATTATGCATTAGAATTAATCTAGCGCCGCTTCTCGTCTGCGTCTCGAAGGGCTGTACTGAGAAGTAGTTTAGGGGCATCCCCCTGGAACCTGCTCTAGCGTGGATGAGGTCTACTGTGACTGGGTCACAGTGCTTAAGTAGCTCGGGCTCTGGAAGCGGCTGGTTGGGCTTATCCACGAATATAGGGCTCAGGCTCTTATACATGTAGAGGGCTTTCCTACCTGGACTAACGAATATGGTTGCCCTCCCCCACCCATCCCTATGTGAGTGTTTGCCCACCCCGAAGGCTCTTACAGCGTGGGGGTCATACTCTGAAGACCCTACCAGCCCCTTAATTAACTCACTGTAGTACTGCCTGAGTTCTGAGTACCTTCCCACAGAACCCAGTATCCTGCACATACCCCACACCCGTGCTGAGGTTTTTAAACTGCTGCCTATCACTCCAGCCTCACTCAATACCTATTTCTCCTGACGAGTAGGTGAGTTCCCCGCCCACCAAGGTTGCTAGCACCTTAATGTCCTTCAGTTCCTTAGGGCTGACTCCGAGAGGGTCCTCGCTAATTACTATTAGGTCGGCGTATCTGCCTGGCTCTAATGTGCCGACTTCGTCCTCGCTATGCAGTAACTGTGCTGAGCCGTACGTGTAGTAGTGCAACACGTCAGCAACATCAAGTACTTCATTAGGGCTGTGTTCGTAAAGCTTCAGCCCCTCAAAGGCTCCCCTAGTTACTGCAGCGTAGACCGTCTCCCAAGGGTTGACGGGCTCTACCGGGGCATCGGTCGAGATGCCCACCACTATTCCCGAGTCAATTATTGACTTGAAGGGATATACCCAGGATGCCCTCTCAGAACCTACTCTCTCAATCACCCACCAGTCAGTAATTACGAAGTGAGGCTGGATCGCTACTGCAGCACCTAACTCAGCCAGCTTCTTAATCTGCTCAGTCCTAATTACTGAGGCATGCTCCACCCGGTGCCTTAACGCCTTAACATACCTCCAAACACTACTGTACGCCTTCAGCACTAGGTCGATCGCCCCATCACCTATTGCGTGAGTAGCTACCTGAAGGCCTGCCTCACTAGCTTCCTCAATAACTCTGGTTAGCTCCTCCTCACTATGTACGGCTAACCCCTTGGTCGCCGGGTCATCGGTATATGGCTCGCTGAGTAGCGCTGTCCTAGCACCTAAGGAGCCGTCGGCAAACACCTTAATACCCAGTACCTTCAGTGCGGAATCGCCGAAACCGCACCTAATACCCAGCGTTTTCAAGCAGGGGAGCATACCTTGATTAAGGTATGCCCTGACCCGGGCCTTAAGCCTGCCCATTGAGTCGAGAAGTTGTAGGGCTGATAGTGCTTCAGGGCCGCAGCCAGTTAAGCCGACGGTAGTTACACCGTGCCTGAGGACGTAGGACACGGCATCCTCGATGAACTTAAGCATGTCCTGTTCACTGTACTTGATCAGCTTGAGGACTTCGTCAAGCCCGGCCTCCCTAACGACACCTGTCGGCCTGCCCTTTTCATCGACCTCGAAGTACGGTGGCTCAGCCCGTAATCCTGCCTCCTTAACCAGCTCTAAGGCCTTACTATTCAGCACTCCCACATGTCCGCAGACCCTCACAAGAAGTACCGGTCTGTCCGGAACTACTTCATCTATGTCCCACCTGCTGATCCATCTACCCTCAGCAAACAGCTCCTGGTCCCAGCCACGCCCTCTGATCCACTCAGTAGTTGTCCTAGCTGCGAAATCCCTCAGCCTCTCCTTGACCTCAGCTATGGACTTAGCGCCTCTTAAGTCAAGGCTATTCAGACTTACACCTAAGCCATCTAAGTGCATGTGGGCATCTATGAACCCGGGCATTACTGTTGAGCCGTCTAGATCAAGTACCCTGCCACCAAGTAACTTAGCTATACGTGAGGCTTTCTCCGAGTCCCCTACGTAGTGTACCTTCCCATCAACTGCGGTAACCGCACTGACTGTCTTAACAGGCTTAAACTTAACGTAAACCTTACAGTTAATTAATGATACAACACGGGCCATGAAGAGTACCCAATAACTAAAGTGCTGGCGGAGGAAATTAATGTACCCGTAGTAAGTCAGGGAGAGGAAAAGACCTCATCACTCAGGGCGACCGAAAGTTCATCACTTCCTGTTTGGTTAAGGTAAAGACGAATTAAAGCTTCACTCACATCGACTCAAATTATAGTGGTTATGAGAAGTAAGGTGACCCCAGCCGCTAGGAAGAATATAGCACTCACATACTTGACTAAGGTAAGTGCCTTACGTGCGCTTAAGTACCTACTAATTAGCTTGTTCATCAAAGCAACTGACGCCGCATTTACTACCGAGTAAGCTGTTACTGCCCCAGCTAAAGCTGGAACGCAGCCATACATGAGTGTTAGTGAGAGGAGTGCCAGCTGTGACTTATCACCCAGCTCTGACAGAAGAACAGCCGTGAAGAACAGCGTCAGGGATGTACTCGTCTTACTGATACCTGACTCAGTTTTCGAGACGAGTATGGCTGCCCCAACACCAATAAAGAGCACAGCTGAAATAACATGTAGGTAAGCTACATTTAAGAACCTACTAACTAGCGTGCCCCCTAAGACAACAGGAATATTAGCTATTGTGAAGGCAGCAACCGAAACAGCAACAGTTTTGACGAACTCGCCCCTAGCGGCAGCAAATGCCGTGGTAGCTAACATAGTTCTGTCACCGACCTCCGACGCCAACACAGCAGCAACCGACATTAGATAGCCGCTGAAGTCAATCAAATTTTAAGCACCCTGAAAAACTGAGACCAACCACTTATTTACATTTACATACTCACCAACCTATTTCTGCTTCCGAGCTCTAGTACTGCCTCACGCACCTACTTATTCATTCAGTACTTTCGAACAGGCATTCTAAGAATTAACTTTATCAAAAATTCAGGTGATACTGTAGCTTAGGGTAGAGTATGCGGTCACCGAACTCAGTTACTCTATCGGGAACACACCGGTGATGACCATGTTGTTAATTACTGGTGACGGTGATGATTAATGAAATTTACTAAGTACGGTAAGCTAGTAACAGTATCAGCTATACTAGTTGTTGGTTTAGTACTAAGGGTTCTCCCAGCACCCTACTCCACGGGGTCAGACATACTTCAGTTTGCAGGGTTTGCCGACACTTTCATCAGGCACGGCCTCTGCTTCTACAGCTACGCTACTATGTCATCTTGGGTTACTGAGGGCTGGCCTTACAACTGGCCCTACGTCTACGGCCCTGTGTGGGTTCTTGTACTGGCAGGGCTTAGATCGTTCGTACGCTCGGAGGTGGTTACTGAGTACGTCGGCAGTACTTACTACGTCTACGCTCCAATGGACTGGGTTGCGGCTGTTAAGTCAGTCATGATCGCTTCAGATATGATTGCTGCAATCCTGCTATACGTGCTCATCTCCAGACTTAAGGGATGGAAGGCAGGGGCTACAGGTATGGCTTTATTTTACCTTAATCCAGTCACGATCTACGTCAGTGCTATCTACGGGATGTTTGATTCTCTGGCGCTCTCATTCTTCCTGGCCTCATTATTACTTATCGAGCGTAACCACCTTGCTTCTGGGGCACTAGCCGCGGTGGCCCTGCTCACTAAGCAGGTACTCCTACTGCCAGTTATTACGGAGGGTGTATGGCAGCTCATCAAAGGAAGGAGAAGGTTCGTGATGTTCGTGGCGGGCGCTGCAGCAGCCTCCACATTACTTCTCGCTCCCTTCGTCCTGTCCTGCCCTTCATCGATTGGGAGGATGCTGGAGGCATTCCTGTACCCAGCGAGGGTGTGGTACGTTAGGCCCCTGCCCTACTCATTTAATGGCTTATCAAGTATTGCCACCTACCTACACGACATGTACGGGCTGAGTACTTCATTCCTTATTGAGTACTGGTACATCGTTGCCGTACCTCTCTACGCTGTAGTGCTAGCGTACTTAGTTAGGAAGAAGGACCTCTGGGTATCCGTGTGCCTGAGTTACGTAGTATTCACAGCTACTTACTGGAGGGTTAATTACCAGTACATGGTGACTTTGGTAGCTCTGCTGACTCTGCTCCTAATATCTAGTAGGCTGAATTACCTGGCTAAGTCGATCGTGTCCGCTACTATTGTGTGGGCTGCATTATGGACCTTCATGTATCCTATAAGCTGGTGGTTTAAAGTCCATGTAAGAAACCCGAACTATGAAGTGGTAAGTATGGTGGATAAGTTCTCGCTACATGTACTTGACTACTCGGCCTACGTGATTTACAGTATGGTACTGACGGCACTGCAGTACATCATGATAACATACGTGCTGTTTAAGTCAAGGCTCCTAAGTAACACGCAGCAGTAGTTCTTGCGTAATCCTCTGCTGCCGGGTTTCAGAGAATACTTATAAAGAGTGATCATGAGGAAGGTGTGGGAGGCCTACATGAACGAAGGTGTTATGATACTGCACTTCAACTTTATTTGGGATCTTGTGGTCTCGGTAGCTTACTTGATTCCCCTCCTAATTGTTTGGAGGTTGAGAAACCGCACCTCTAGTGAGGCCGCTGGTTCGCTGAACTACGTATTAGCTGGCTTCTCAATCGGTTTCCTAGTAAAGTTAGTGGGCGGTGTACTCTACAACTACATACTACAGGTTCCGCTACTTCCTGTGAAAATGCATGAGTGGGGCGCGTCCTTTGAATCCGTAGCACGCACTATGTGGCTCTACAATACCGTGTTTTCAATAGCTAACCTCGTTTCACTAATTGCTTCACTCCTGCTCATAACGTATGGAGTGTATAGGTTAGTGAATATTCTGAAGTAATTAAGGACATATTGGGGCTTCAGGTAATTCATGCAGGTTATTCCTTAACGACATCTAGAACAACTGCTGGACAGACCCTCTTAACTCCTGGGAGGTTTTTGAGTTCATTAATTACCTCCGTGAATTCCTCATTATCCTTAGCCCATATAGTAGCCATTATCGTGTGATCCCCTGAAGTTATTGCCAAGTACCTCACGTAATCCCTCCCTTTAAGTAAATTAACTACTTCCAAGAGCTTATCGGGTTCGACGTCTAGACCTGTGAGTGACACGAAGTTATAACCTAACTTCTTAGGGTCTACGACTACCGTGTACTTCTTAATCACGCCTCGTTGCTCGAGCTTCCTTATACGCTTAATAACAGCTACATCACTCAACCCCAGAAACCGAGCTATTTCTGAAGTCGGGGTTCTAGAGCACCTCGTTAAGTGCTCTATTATTCTCTGGTCTTTCTCATCGATCATGCGGGGCGCCTCTTACTAAAGTACTAACCCACTAATTAATTTTTCTATATGTTGGATTAGACTTATTTAATTAATCTGTTAGAACGATACCCAGGACGGTAATTACTTTCATTATTAGTTAACATTAAATTAATTACGTTAGAATAGGGTCTGGGGTGATAGGAGTGGCTGGCTGGATCATCTACTCACTCCTATGCCTACTACTGTGGGGTATGTGGGGATTAGTTCTGAAGCTAGCTTACAGCGGGTATACCTGGCTCGACGTGTACTTCATATCTGCTGCGGCATCATTTACTCTTGCATTAGCCGTGTACTTCTTAAGCGGCGGTAAGGTAGTACTTAGCAAGTCTGCCGCGCTTGCAGTTCTTGCTGGTGTTCTGGGAGGTGGCGGCTACATATTCTTTATGAAGGCTCTAGAGACTGGTAAGGCATCCATAGTTATACCGTTAACTGCGCTGTACCCTGCGGTCACGGTAATTCTAGCGCTACTGCTTTTAGGAGAGAAGTTAAGTACTGTGCAGGCGCTGGGCATAACCCTAGCAATAATTGCCGCCGTACTTCTGTCGATGTAGGGTAGCTACTGCGGCAGAACACCTTTCTCCTTACAATATTTCTCAAGCTTAGAAATTAACTCCTTCTTAAACCCTATATATATGCCGCCTACCTTGAATCCCAGGAAAGCTATGCTGCTTTCACCGGGTTTTAAGAAGGGCGGTCCCTCCCACCTAATAACTAATTCCTTAATAGCTAAGGTGCCTGCTGCAATTTTTACCTTAGGTACTACCCTGAAACCTCTGCTGATTCCATAAATGTAGGCATAAGTACCACCTCTACTTCGAATGTTAAGGACGGGTGATTCAATGTCAACATGGGTCACCCCAGCCCTGCTGTAGCCCTTAACATGAATAAAGACATCGCATGGAGTGATTTCAACCATGCCTTCAGGCGTAATGGCAGTGACTGCGGCGTTAACAGGTACCTTGCCGGGACCCGGTCCGGTCAGTTTAATCAGCCCAAAAATGGTGTAGTATTCAGTCCTAATTAGGGTACTTTATGGAATTCCATATATTTCCTTGAGCACCTCTACAGCTACTTCAGGGAATAAAGCATAGGTGATGTAGTCCTCGAACTTCCTGGCCAGGTACCTCGGGAGGGACGTCTTCGCCTGCTCAAGAGTCAGAGCGAGTTCCTTAGTAGCTATCCTCCTAGCCCTCGATGATGCCAGCTCTATGAGCTTACTGCTGATTGGTGCAGGAGGCTTGCCGTACTTGCCCTCGACGTAGTCCAGTAGCTCGTCAATTACTGCCCTATACCTGCCTGAGATCACGTTCAGCACTGCCTGAGCACCGACGATCTGTGACAGCGGCGTCACTAATGGGGGCCACCCTAGATCCTCCCTGACCCGGACGACCTCCTCAAGTACTTCAGGAAGTTTTGACTCTGCCTTAAGCTCCCTAAGCTGAGCTAGCAGGTTACTGAGCATTCCCCCAGGTACTTGGTGCTGGATCACCCTAACATCCACAGGTGGTTTCCTGAGTGCGTAATCGAATTCATGGTACTTGCTCCTCACCTCCCACACGATCTTCGAGGCGTCGTAGAGCACCCTTATATCTACCTTCGGTTCATGCGGGGTTCCCTTAAGTGCGGCGATGAGTGACTCAGCTGGCGTGTGGGATGTGAACAAGCTCATGGAGGACACAGTGACATCCACTAAGTCAGCACCTGCCTCAATGGACTTCAGGAGGGTCATTGGTGCGAAGCCAGCTGTTGCGTGGGCGTGTATGTCCACCCTGACTCCTAAGGTCTTAAGTTCCTTCACGAGCTCCTCAGCCATGTAGGGTGTTAGCACCCCTGCCATGTCCTTAATTGTTATGGTCTCGGGCTCGAACTTACTAACTATGTCTTCAGCGAGGCTCCTGTAGTACTTCACGGTGTGGACGGGGCTGATGCTGTAGACCATGCAGACCTGGAGTTCAGCACCTACGTCCTTTATGATCTTGACAGGTAGCTCGAGGTTACCGGGGTCGTTGAGGGCGTCGAAAACCCTGAAGACATCTATGCCGTCCTTATGTGCGTACTCAATGAACTTCTCCACAACATCTGGCGGGTAGTGTCTGTAGCCAACTAAGTTCATTCCTCTAAGCAACATCATTAACTTAGTCCGCCTAGCCGCTTCTCGAA